>JAMOOT010000361.1 GCA_027065215.1 Candidatus Omnitrophota bacterium
CTTTGCATACATCTGCCCTATAGGATCATCTTTATGTACTTCCCGTATCTCCTTCAAAATATCATCCAGTTCCTTTTGTTCCAATAATCCTTTCTCCACCGCTAATCTCAACAAAGCAGATGAACCAAGATCCAATATCTTTATACTCTCTAAATCCTTTCGCATTCCATCTCTCCTCTTCTTCCACATCCAATAACCTACACCACCCACCACAGCTGCTATCCCACCAATTACCCACACAGCATTACTACCACCAGACATCACATCCCCTACACCTCCAGCAAAACTAAACGATGGAAGCAATGCAAGAGCCATCACCACAGGGGTAAATATTAGCAGATTAGAAAATATCTTCGATACACCTGCCATTACCTTCTTATCTTGCTTCCTTTCCTCATTCTTCTCAGCTGATTTTACCTTTGGCTGAATCTCAGAATCTCTTTTCTTCATTGGTGTTAAGCTGTTAGGTGGTAGAAGAAACAAAGATTTTCCCTCATTAGCAATAGATACATGAGAAAGCCCATTCTTATCCAACTCCCTGCGCAAGTTCTTCAAAAACTCCACCCCATCCTTACTTTTCTGCAACTGTTCGAAAAACAAACATACTCCCTTTAAGGCCTCACTCCAGTTTCTAAAGCCCACCATAGGGAAGCAACTATTCGCCCTAGACATTAAGAGATTAAACATAGATTTTTCTTTATCTCCCACAAACAAAACCAAAGTACCTCTTCTATAACGATCTACTGGATTTGTATCAACAATGCGTACTAAATCATCAAATGAAAGAGAATCAAGGAAAACCGATGCTATTACATCCCCGTAAAGGTAACTGGGGCAACTCAAACTAAACAGGTTTTTTCCACCTGTCATGTTATCCGGGGTAAAAGTTTCTATCACACGGAGTTCCATATTGCCTATGGTCTTGACATATCCATTAATATCCTTCCTATAAACAAATCCCTCCTGATTCAATCTATTAATACTTTCTTCCCATTCCCTTTCAGACCCGATTGGAA
>JAMOOT010000362.1 GCA_027065215.1 Candidatus Omnitrophota bacterium
ATTAGGCGTGATAGGAGGGTTCTTTGGTGTCTGGAAACTTATCTCTCACGCAGAAAAAGATAGTTGATGATTGTGTTAGGCATGTAATCAGACTTTCAGTTATAGTCTCCATTGTTATTTCCGTGTGTTTATTTTTCGCTTTTGGTAGATATGTATCTCTATCTTATCTCAGTGGTTCTCTGGTTTCATTATTGAATTTTTTACTATTGAGATATCAAACAGAATTTTTGGTAAGGAATCCAAATTCAAGAAATCTCCTATCTGTAATCCTGTTTGGTTATCTATTTCGTTTTGGCTTAATGGGACTATTTTTATTCTTTGTGGGCAATTATGGCATAAAGTATCTTTTATCCGCAGGATTTGGTCTGATGAGCGTTAGGATAGGGATATTTTTTTATGGTTTTTTGTCCTTTGAATGACAATATGTTGAATAACACTTACATACGAATACATCTGTTTTTTTGATATAATGAAATTGTCTCTTGAAAGAATACAATGAGGGGGAGGTTGTGTGATGCGCAGGTGGATTCGGGTTCTGTTTAATTTATTTCTTTCCTTTTCTTTTCTCCTTCAGACCGGTTATGGTTGGGTTGGATCTGGAGCAGGTTTGACTATCCCAAGACTTGATAATAGCGCGCACTCTATTCGGGTCTATTGGGATTGGGAAGAGGAGATGATAGATCTATTTGGCAAGAAAGGAGACTTAGGGACAGGGCCGATCCCGTTTGGGGAAGGAGAAGTTGGGTTTCAGGTGGAGAGAAGAGGGTTTAGCATATTGATCTCCTCTTCGCGGAACAGGTCTCGTTTGCCCTTGATGGTGGAGGGATTTATAGGTGATTTGGTGCCTGTCCGGTTGGAGCATAGGCAGTGCTTTGTTGGGGAGAGGGAACTGGTTTGGTATGAACTGGAAGAGGTAGGGGGGAAGGAATTTCGATTAAGGGAGTGGATTTTGGCCCGTTCTCCGAATAATGGTAAGGAGTTGAGGTATAGGTGGGTATTGGGTGATGGGTATTA
>JAMOOT010000363.1 GCA_027065215.1 Candidatus Omnitrophota bacterium
TGCGGATTTTTTGAAAAACTTGAAGGATAAGGCTATACTGTTTTCCGCTCACAACCTTTACTACGTCGAATACCTCTGCGATAGGGTTGTAATAATGAAGTCGGGAGAAGTTATTTACGAAGGAGACGTGGAGGAGATAAGGGGCTTGAAGACATACGTAATTAAGACTGAGAGAGGAGTCATTAGGACTAACGATGTCAGCGAACTTGTAGACGTGCTGAGGAGTGAAAGGGTTCTTGGTATAGATGTCGAGGTAAAGAGACTTGAGGATTTGTATTTTGAACTGATGAAAAAGTGATTACTTCCTTTTACCCTTCCTCTCCTTAGATTTTGGTCTCAATCCCTTGTAACCGCACTTCCTGCATCTTGTAGCTCTCATGGGGTTTCTCGCATTACATCTCATGCATATCTTGACATTGAAGAGTCTCGCTTCCGCCTCTGGAAACCTCGCCATAGCTTGCACTTCTATAGACTGTATATAACCGTTTCTCTTGGCTAAATAGGGCTATAGTATAGGTAGGCAATGGCTTTGAAATTTGTCTTTAACTGCCATCTCATCTTAGATTAGTCTGATTTTATCGGTATAGGGTTTAGGGGGATTTAGGCATATAAACTTTTCAGGGAGCATTTGGGATTTAAATATGTTCTGGCGACGTTAATCTTGCAGTTCGTTTATAACAATCCCAGATTTTTATCTCTCCCCTTAATCCCAAAATAACTTAATCATCAAACTCCATCCCAAAATCAATCCATTCTTACCAAACTAATAGCCAAGAATATTTTCCCTACCTCCAATCCCTCCTCAAACCAAATATAAATTATGAGTTTATGTCATTCAATTTGATAATATTAACATCTCAGATCATCGAAATTCCAATTAAATCAGTCAATCTTACGATTCCGCAGATAAAGGTTAAAAATTAGACCGCAAAGTCTTATCCATGAAAATTACGGTAGTTTACGACAACGAGGCGAAGAGTCCGTTCATAGCGGACTGGGGTTTTTCCTGTCTA
>JAMOOT010000364.1 GCA_027065215.1 Candidatus Omnitrophota bacterium
TATGGATGGCCAAAAACCGCCAGGTGGGGCTGGCCATCCTGAAGAGGCGGAATACAAATACCCCACCCAAAATTGCACTAATGTGCAGTTTTGTTAACCAGGAATAAGATGCTAAAAGATCACATATTCAGAGAATATGACATAAGAGGGACCTATCCTGATGAGCTGAATGAAGAAACTGTAACCATTTTGGGAAAGGCTTTTGGTACCTACTACAGAAGAAACAATGCAAAAAAGATAACATTGGGAAAAGATTGCAGGCTAAGTTCTCCAGAACTTTCCAAGTGGCTTAAACAAGGGCTTTTGAGCTCTGGAATAGACATATTAGAGCTCGGGGTTGTGCCTACCCCATTAGTTTACTTCTCACTTCATGTCATGGAGGTGGATGGAGGGATTCAGATTACAGGCAGTCATAATCCACCAGAGTTTAATGGATTTAAAATATGTCTTGGAAAAGAGACCATATACGGAGAGGAGATTCAGAAAATAAAGGAGATATGCAAGTCAAGAGAGTTTGTAGAAGGACACGGAAAAGTGGAGCAGGTAGAAATAGTTGATAGATATGTAGACTATGTAATAAACAATATAAAACCCGGTCCTTACAAGAAAAAGGTAGTAGTGGATGGAGGAAATGGAACAGCATGTGAGGTGGCTGTAAGAATATACGAAGGTCTGGGATTTGAAGTGATACCTATATTTTGTGAACCGGATGGAAATTTTCCGAATCATCACCCTGACCCAACTATACCAGAAAACCTGACCCAGCTGATAAACAAAGTGAAAGAAGAAAGAGCAGATCTGGGGATTGCCTTTGATGGAGATGGAGATAGAATTGGAGTAGTGGACGAGGAAGGGGATATAGTCTGGGGAGATCAGCTCATGATAATATTCTCCAGAGATCTTTTGAGAAAATATAGAGGCGGAAAGATAATAGGAGAAGTGAAGTGTTCGCAGGTATTATATGAAGAAATAAAGAAGAACGGTGGTGAATCAATAATGTGGAAAACAGGCCA
>JAMOOT010000365.1 GCA_027065215.1 Candidatus Omnitrophota bacterium
CATTTTCTCTCCTTGGCCAGAGCAAGGGCAATATTACCAGATCCAGAGCCCACATCCAATATTCGTTGTCTCTTCCCTTCTCCTAACACATTCAAGACACGTTCCACTAACACCTCAGTCTCAGGCCTTGGGATAAAGACTCCGGGAACAACTTTTAACTTCATACCATAAAAATAAGCCACTCCTAATAAGTACTGAATTGGCCAACCTTCCAACCTTTTTTCCTCCAATGCACAAAAACTCTTGTGGGTCACTGGCGAGATTTCTTTCTGATACAACTCATGTCGGGGACAACTTAATAATTCTTGAAGGATAAATTCGACCTCATAAGCAGGAAGTTTAGATCTACGGATCAAATCTGCAACTTTCATTCTTGTTTTGCCAACTCTTTCTCCGCTGATAACAACGCATTTATTATCTCATCCAATTCTCCTTCTAATACTTCTTCCAGATTGTAAGTAGTAAAACCTATACGATGGTCTGTTATGCGATGGTCTGGGAAGTTATAAGTGCGAATCTTTTCGCTCCTGTCACCTGAACCAATACTCTTTTTTCTCTGGCTACTCAATTCTTCCTCTTGCTCACGCTTTTTCATATCAAGGAGCCTTGCCTTCAAAACCCGCATTGCCTTTTCTTTATTCTTTAATTGAGACCGCTCATCTTGGCAGGTAACTACAATCCCAGTAGGGAGGTGCGTAATCCTAACGGCTGAATCTGAGGTATTAACAGATTGTCCTCCTGGGCCACTGGAACGAAACACATCTATCCGCAACTCTTTTGGATCTATCTGTATCTCCACCTCTTCTGGCTCGGTCATTACTACTACCGAGGCAGCAGATGTATGGATCCTCCCTCCTGCCTCAGTGACAGGGACGCGCTGAACTCGATGAACCCCACTCTCATACCGAAGATGATAATAAACCCTCTCTCCTGAGACCGAAAAAACTATTTCTTTATATCCCCCAATCTCGCTTGGATTGGCCTCCAACACTTCAACTTTCCATCCTTTCTTCTCAGCATACTTACCATACATCCGAAACAGGTCCGCAGCAAACAATGTGGCCTCTAACCCTCCTGTCCCAGCCCTTATCTCTACTATGACGTCCTTGTCGGCATCTGGTATATCAGAGAGCAGAATATCTTCGGCCTTCTTCTCTAATTCTCTTAACTCACCCTGGATACGTGTGGATTCTTCTTCTACCAAATCTGCCATATCTGGATCATTTTTTATTTCCTCCAGATCAGAGAGGGCCTTCATCAAGGAACGATATCTTTCATATAAACAGGCCTTTTCTTTCAAGGAGGAAAGCGACTTTAGAAGTTGTTGATAGACAGAACGGTCCGCTATTGCCTCAGGTTTGGCAAGACGATCCTCTAATTGCTTATATTCTTCATACCATCGGGCAAATTTATCCCACATACAAACGCTCTATCTGTTGTTTATATTTATCTACCGGGCCAATCACAGCAAGATTATATCGGGAAGGGATAAAGATTTCCTTACCCACATCTAATACTTCCTCGAAGGTTACCTCAGCAATCCTACGCATAGTATCACGTGGATCTTCAACCTGTCCGGTATTTATCATCTTTCCCCCTAAGAATAACATATTTTCCATCGTATCTTCCAAATGTAAAGACATCTGTCCAAGTATAAATTCCTTACCTCTTTTAAACTCGCCCTTTGATATCTTCCCTTTTGCCATCTTTTCTAATTCTCGCAATATCACCTCTAATGTCTTTGGCAAACGTTTGTGTTCGGTACCGGCTTTTATAAATAACCCTCCGGTCTCTTTCATCTTACTTAAAGAAGAAGAAATATGATAGGCAAGTCCTCTTTTCTCTCGGACTTCGTTAAAGAGTCTGCTGGACATATTTCCACCCAATATTACATTCAATATCTCCTGAGCATATCGTTTAGGATGAGTATAGGAGTAGCACGGCATTGCAAGACACAAATGGCTCTGTTCTGTCGCTTTATTATACAGATTTATCTTAGGCTTTTGTTGCCTACCAGTGTAGGGATTGTCTTTAACAGATTTACCCGACTCTACAGAAGAGTATATATCTTCTATCAATCTAACAATAGAGACATCTATCCTTCCAGCTATAGACAATACGATATTTCGAGGCCTATAATACTTCGATTGAAATCCTTCCATCACATCTCTGCTAATCCTGCCAACCGATTCTATACTACCAGCCAAGGGTTTGCCTAATGGATGACCTTTCCAAAGCAATTCCTGTGCAAGTTCTACCACATGTATTTGAGGCAGATCCCGATACATCCTTATCTCCTCAAATATGACCAATCTCTCCCGTTCAAATTCCTCCTGTGGGAAGGTAGGATAGAGGACCATATCGGATAAGACAGCCACTGCCTTTTTCTGATACCTATAGGGTAATTTTACAAAATAGCAGGTATTTTCCTCTGAGGTAAACGCATTTAAACTTCCACCTACTCCCTCCAATTCCTCTTTTATCTTTCGGCAGGAATACTTACGGGAACCCTTAAAAACCATATGTTCTAAAAAATGGGATATTCCTTTATATCGGTCAGATTCAAATCTGCCCCCCATCTTAACCCATATCCCAACTGAAACGGACTCCATAAAATTCATAGGATACAAGACAATTCTAAGGCCATTTCCAAGTTTTACTACTTCAATCCCTCTCGCATCCATTCTATCTTTCTCCTTATTTTAGAAAGGTTTTCCTGCCAAGAACTCTCTGGATCTATCTCATTTATTATTGCACTCCCGACTATCACTCCATCAGCCACCTTACATGCCTGCTCCACTGTCTCTGGAGAAGATATACCAAATCCAAGCATTATAGGGATCTCAGGCATAAACTTGTTTTTTATCTCTTTAATATGGTTTAATGCCTCTCTATTGACTGTCTGCCTTGCCCCTGTCACCCCTGTAACTGAGACATAATAAACAAATCCCCGCGCCAAGGACAAAACCAATCTCACCCTCTCTTCATCACTGACCGGGGTAATAAACATCACATTCTCTAATCCCACATCCCAGCATGCTTGATTGAGTTCATCGCTTTCCTCTATTGGGACATCCGGGACAATAAGCCCTTTTACTCCTATTTTCTTGCTCTCTCTGCAAAACCGCACAAGACCTGCCTGATAGACGATATTATAGTAGGTCATAAAATAAAGTGGGATCGATACCCTTTCAACTAACTTTCGGGTATTATCAAAGACATCTCTGACCTTTACCCCCCTTGCCAAGGCATAACTGCTGGCCATCTGTATTGTAGGCCCATCTGCTAACGGATCAGTAAAGGGAATCCCTATCTCTATACCATCAACTAAATCAGATATCCCCTCCATTATACGAAAACTATCCTCTAAATTAGGGTAGCCCGCAGTGAGATATACAAAAAATCTCTTCATAGTATTAGACATACCCCCTCTTCAAAATCGGTTTTATAACGATAGATTCTTGCCTCAGTAAAAGATGATATCAAATCGTCAAACCCTTGTCGAACTACCAAATGGCTTTTTCCATATACCTCTTGATGGATTTTATCAACTAAATCAAATCCTGCTTGGGAAAAATCAACTACTGCAAGCGTCCCTCCCGGTCTTATTACCCGCCCGATTTCTGAAATAAGTTTATCAACATCCTCTAAATGGTGCCATAGGTTGAACATAACCACTGAACCAACTGATCTGTTAGGAAGAGGGATAGAGTCACCTGATCCTATTAAGAGATCTACATTAACAAACTCTCCCTGTGAGGACAAGAGAGACTTAGCAAATTCTACTGCCTCAAAGTCAGGATCTATACTAATAACGTTGTATCCTTGCATACCTAATACAAGGGTAAAATACCCTCTTCCAGTACCAATCTCCAACACTGGCTCAGGTAATCTCTCAAGCCAAGACAAAAATCTCCTGCGCTCCTCTAATATATCGTAACCGTACTTGCGGTACAGATCTGCCTTTTCTTTAAAATATTGCCAGGCAAAATCAGGAGAAAACAATCTCATCTCCACAGCCCTTCACCTCACATTTCCCAGAAAATCGCCGTTTAATCCAGCAGGCCTCCTCAACTCCTGTGCAATGAAGAGGATATAATTCCTTCACTCCGAGTCGTTCCAATTCGGAAACCACTCTCTCTAATTCCTCCTCCGGTAGGCCCTGCAGATGAAACCCACCTATTATTGCCCTCACCGGCAGAGACAACTTTTCCCTTGCATGAGAGACAATATTCAGAATACCTCTATGAGAACATCCCGTCAATATCACAACCTCTTCTTTTACCAAACAATAGAGACAGACTTCATCGTTAAATTCATCAACCTCACCATCTTTAAGCACATAATAAGGACTAATCATCTTTGGATACCCGTAGTCAGGAATAGAGCCAGACAAAAAGAGATTCTCATCTATCCTACGACAAGGAAAGGCCAAATCAACCATACAAGAATCCGTTAGTCTGTCCCAATCTACATCTGGCAATCCCACATACCTTAACCTTTTGCCCTCTTTTTTATATTTCCCCGTTCTTATCAAGGAATGGGCATAAAGGACAGTGTGAGAGGAAACCAGATCCGGAAGGAGTGCAAGTGACCCTGTGTGATCATAATGGCCATGGGAAAGAAACACAAAGTCCACATCCTCTATGTTTACACCTAACTTTCGACAATTATTCAAAAACACATCCTGACTCTGCCCCAGATCAAATAAAAACCTCTTACCCCCAATCTCTCCCAAAAGAGACAGGCCATGCTCTGCTATTAACCCAGAACGAAACACTTTGTTTTCCACTATGACCTGTATCCTCATATCTCTCCCCTGCCTCCTGTCGTTAAACTAACCATATATTGTATATTACCACACTTGTCTCAACTTTTAACCGTTGTCATCCGTCCCAAGAATAAAATCGAACCTGTCTTTGTATCAACTATTGCAAAGACAAAGGGATGGTCTGCCACGAAATTCTGATGAGAAGGCAAACAAGTAATCTCTTCTACCACTACCGCTGTGGCCGCTGCTGCTTCTGTGCCCTTCTCATCTACCTCTACCACTGCCTTATGCACTACCTTACTTATCGCCCACCGCCTCTCTCCAGCCAATCCAGAAAAATCAGCCTGAGAAGAAAAAGATGTCTTCATCCCCATCTTTTCCAATACCTGTCCCAAGTCATATCTCTCTTCCATCTTAAACTTAGGAAGCACCACTCTAACCTCTTTCGTAGGGGAATTCAACACAGTAGAAATCCACTCCTCTAACTTACCTCCCTCTATCTCCTTGTCTACCACCTCAATCCCATCCCTATCTTTTGGCAAAAAGATTATCATCGATACCTCACCTTTGCCATAAGGAATGCTTATGGCATCGATCTGCCCCAACTCCGCTAATCTACACTCCTCCTTTTTCTCCATCATCTCCACTTCTCTCTTCTCTACACCTCTCTCATAAAATATCCCCTTTTTTGTCTTTCTCCTATCAAAGGCCTTCTTCCATTTTCCATTAAAGTAAATCGCATTACACAACACCATCCTTGTCTCCTGTGTCACATCTCCCCTATGCAGCAAGTCCTTTATCTTATCTCTTGTCTTCTTTGCAACCCACCTGTTTATCGCCTTCCTCGCACCTTCAGGGAAAGCAATAAAATCTACATAGTGCAATCCCGACTCAAAAAATTTCTTTACTGTACCTAAATAAGACTCCAACAGCCTCACTCCCTTTTGGAGCCATATCGAGTTAGCAGTTATTAATTCTATCTTTCCATCTCTATTTATCTCCCTAATTCTAT
>JAMOOT010000366.1 GCA_027065215.1 Candidatus Omnitrophota bacterium
TTTTTCGGGGTTAAATAATTTGGAAGACATTTCGTTGAATCCAGATTTTGGCAATATAGTGGGGATAACACAGGGGGAATTGGAGGAGTATTTGGGGGAGGAGATAAATAAGTATGGAGTAAATTTGGAAGAAGTAAAAGAGTGGTATAACGGGTATAACTTTTTAGGGGACAGTTTATACAATCCGTTTGATATATTGAAATTTGTAAAGAATAGATGCGTATTTAAGGATTACTGGTTCAGTTCGGGCACACCGAATTTTCTTATTAAGTTAATAGAGAGTGGGAATTTCTATATACCGGAGTTGAGCAATTTAGTAGTTGGAGAAGAGATGATGGACAGATTTGATGTGGAGAACATAAGGCCGGAGGTGATATTGTATCAGGCGGGGTACTTGACGATAGATGAGATGATAGCAGAGGAAGGGTTTATAGAGTATAAGTTACGGATACCAAATAGGGAAGTAAGGCAGGCGCTGAACAAGTTTTTATTGGAGAAGATGACAGATGACCGGGTGGATGTAGGATTTAGTAAGGGCTTATCACGGGCGTTAAGAGAAGGAGATATCGAAGGGATAAAGAGTTGGGTAAAGAGATTATTTGAATCAATCCCATATCATTACCACATAAATAATCCGATGGGGCAGTATGAGGGGTATTATGCCAGTGTCTTGTTTTCGTTTTTTATGTCAACTGGCTATGAGGTAAGGGGAGAGGATGTGAGCAGGAGAGGCAGGGCAGATATAGTGGTGTTGGCAAAAGATAAGGTATATGTAGTGGAGATAAAGACAGATGCCCAAGAGCGGGCGATAAAGCAGATAGAAGAGAGGAGGTATTGGGAGAAGTATGAGGGGCAAGGACGAGAGATATATTTGGTGGGGATAAATATAGATAGTGAGGAAAGGCAAGTTGGGGAGATGGAGATAAGGCGGATTCAATAGGTTGGGTGTTAAAATGGAGACTTGTTCAACAATGGT
Organism: Candidatus Omnitrophota bacterium; assembly: GCA_027065215.1. Taxonomy (GTDB): domain Bacteria; phylum Omnitrophota; class Gorgyraeia; order S143-82; family S143-82; genus S143-82. The sequence goes on from JAMOOT010000366.1 coordinate 977, forward strand.
TTACTCATCGGAAGGTGGTACAAGTGGAATTA
>JAMOOT010000367.1 GCA_027065215.1 Candidatus Omnitrophota bacterium
CCCGATATCCATGTCTTTTGATGAACTGCATATGCCGAAAAAAACCTTCCGAAGATATAGTAGGCGTATTCTTCCGAGTGAGATTAAGTGAGTGGTACATCAAGATGGGAGGATAATAATTGCTCTGAAGGATTAAAACTGCTGATCCTAATAATATAACGGAGACAAAGATAACCAGAATACTAAATTTAAATCTTTTCTTTTTCATCATTCATACCTCAATGCCTGGGCCGGCAATATCTTGCTCGCCTTTCGAGCGGGATAACAGGCAGAAAGTAAGGAAATAACAAGTGACGAAAATATGATTACCCCGCTATCGCCCCATTCCAGCCTTGCCGGCAGATAATCAATATAATATACATCGGGAGGAAGAGAGATTAAATGCCATTTTTCTATTGCCAGTGCTACCGCAATCCCAACGCCTCCACCTATCCCAGCACCTATCAGGCCTATAAACAAACCGATCAAGAGAAAGATCCAGTAAATCTGGGTATCAGTAAAACCCAAGGCCTTCAAGAGGCCAATTTCACGGGTGCGGGTCGCAACGAGAACAACCAAGGAACTGACCACGTTAAAGGAGGCCACCAGCACGATCAACAAGAGTATCAAGAACATTACCAGTTTTTCTAATTTCAAGGCTGAAAATAGACTGCGATTTGACTCCATCCAGGTAATTGCGCGAAGGTGATATTCGCGCAATATGGGATAGATTTCTTCTTTGACCTTTTTAGCCATAGAGGGATCTTTTAGATAAATACCGATGGAATTTGCTTTCTGAGGAATAAATAAAAGATCCTGAACATCCTGTATGTTTGCATAGACCAGGGAAGAATCGTATTCGTACATACCTGATTCAAAGAGGCCAGAAATTCTGAAAACCTTTTGTTGAGAAACAATCGGGGAAACTATCTGGACGTTATCTCCTATCCAAAGGGAAAACATCTGGGCTAATTCTTTTCCCAAGACTATTTCCCCCTGTCCCGGAAGACTACCTACCACCCCG
>JAMOOT010000368.1 GCA_027065215.1 Candidatus Omnitrophota bacterium
CTCCCAATACACTCTCGTCTCCCAACCCAGCAGTATCTAAGAAAAGAACTGGCCCTATTGGCAAAAGTTCCATAGCCTTCTCTACCACATCCGTAGTAGTCCCAGGATGTGGAGAGGTAATAGAGACATCCTGAGAGGTTATTGCATTCAAAAAAGAAGACTTACCAACATTGACACGGCCAAATATCCCAATATGCAATCTCAAACCTTTTGGAGTTGTAATCATTACACCTCCCATTAATCGAAAAAGGAAATCCCCTTTCTCCTTTAAGTTTTATAATATTACTCTAATCTCGGTATTTCCAGACAAATTGAGTTAACAATCATAACCGGCGTTATCTACGAATAATAGATTCTGTTTCTCAGGTTATGCCATCCACTCCAGATCTTTTATATAATATTTACGTTATTCAATCAAATATGCCAACAAAGTCAACTAATTTATCCCCCTTTTCATCTCGTATATTTAGGATAAAATCAAGGATTTTAATGACAAGACCAAACCACCTTTTCCCACATCTTTCCTACCCATCATCCCTACCTTGCTTTTGCTATACCACGCCAAATCATCCATAGATTCTCTGATCTTATTCACATCCCCACTATTTACCCACTTCTTAAATATTTCCCCTGCCTGCTTAAGTACATTTTCATATATCACTGGAGATATCGCATATATCTTATATTCATGCATCAGAGATAGAACCCTGAAGGTCTTCTTCGCAACATCAAGTCGGGTATCTGTATCTATCTTTTCCCAAGTTCTGAGAAACTCATCCCTTGCCTTCTCCCCTAATACCTTATCTACTCTCTCAACTATATCCCCCTTCATCTTGCCCCAATCGTCCACTCCTTCCTCACTAATTCCCGCGTTTTCTTGCCCATAAAGATACCTTACCACGTCTAACACTGCTCCCTCTGACCATCTACCTGAGGAAAACCTATCATAAAGAACATTTTTCACCACTTCTGGCACCCCTCTATCCAATACCTCTATATTCTTTCTCCACCACTTATCATTATCTCCTACTCCCCTTTCCCGTTTCTCTTGCCTTATAGTCTTGGTCAAATCCCTACTTACATTGCCAATATCCTCTTTTTCCAACTCATATATCAAGTAATGCGCCACTCCACCCTTACCCGGCAACAGTTTCTCAAACAAAAGTTGCTTTAACCGCTCTTTGCTTGCCTTAAACTCCAGTCTTTCTGCACCCATTTTCATATACACATTTTCCCCATCCACACCTATCTCCGCTATTCCCATACTCACCAATGCCTCCAAAATCTCATGAAGCCACAATAATCCTTTTGTCTTCTCACTATCTATTCGCTCTAACAAGGCAGAAGAGACAACTACTTTACCATCCCCTCCCCAACCAAAGAAATCCTTAAACCTTCGCTTATCTTTTCCTCGATCTTCTATGACATAGAATCTTAACTTTTGAGAGATTTCACTCCAATTCCGGAGGAGTAATTTAGCAAGGAAACTCCTTTCTCTTCCCAATGTCTCCAAGAATTGTTTCACTCTATTTCCGTCTTCCTCTCTTGCCCTAATACTAATTACCTGCCTTGAATCTATATCTTGCACTTGTAAAAGGTAATTTGCTTCCCCTTGGCCATCTAATACAGGTTCAAAAGAGACAAAGGCCATCTTATTGCCCACCTGACCAGATGTCAATCCAGATATCCAAGCACTAACCCCATTATCGATCCTGCTCTCAATAGATCTTGGTATCCAAACCCCCATATTCTTAATAACCCATTTATACTCAACATCAAACGGTTCTTCCTCACTAAAAGAACCTGTCACTGTCTTTCTAAAATTTATAGTAACTGGGGAAAAGCCGTTCTGTGCGATATCCATCACTATCGGAATCCCTCTACTTGTAATATACAGAATAAATGCATGTCCAGGAATGCCTATCCAATAGGTCTTTCCTAACAAAAAACCTGCCTGTGTCAACCTTTCCAATATTGCTCCAGTAAGAATAGCAGTGTGACGACACACTCCTTTTGCATCTATACTGTCTCCAATAAAGAATAATTCTCCATCATCTCGATTTACATTGCCATACTTCACCTTCTTTTTAATCGCTTCATAGACATAACGTATTAATTGGCTCTTAACCCTACTACTCATTACCTTAGCCATAAACTTCTGAACTTCTGTCCTGTCTACTCGGATCAGTGCATCCTTCAATCTTTCCAATTCTACGCCTGATAGAGCCAATCCACTGTTTTCCTTGAGAATCTGGATCAGTTTTTTAACAACATCCTCGTATAAACGTTTTAGTTCATCATCTCGATTCCAATCTATAACGATATATTCTTCCGTTCCCTTGGTCATTATGCAACCATCGAACGAACTTATAATACCAATATAAAACCTGCGATTAGTATTCGATTTGTACGATAAAACAGTATAATACTCAGACCTATCCTTGTACGTAATATCTCTTATGTGGATGATAGGAACCCATATCTTACCCTTACCCGGCCTAATTGACACGCCATTATCTTTAAACAAGAGTTTGAATCTTGCTCTCGATTTATTATCTGTTGGATTAAAATTAGCATCCAACAACACTATATCTCCTTCTTTGGGTCTATCTATCTCTATCGTTTCGCCTTTTTTTCGCATAACCACTTTTGAACTTCTATATTCAACAATTACTCGTTGAATTATACTCTTCTTTTCATCTTCGTATCCGACAATACATCCTCCATTATCTTTTATATCTACAAGATCCACCTGAGCATGGGTACTCATTAATAATCCTTTCTTCGAAAGAGTAACAATTCTAACAAAACCATCTCTTCCCGCTTCTATAACAAAACTTGCATTAGATAAAGACTGCACTTTATTGAATCTGCTATCCAAAAACACCTTCTGAGATTCTGGTATCTTTACCACTTTTGACACCACCACACTATTCTTTTTAGATGTACGAGCAAGAATAGATAAAACTGCTTCATTTTTCCTCCGAGAAAGAAGTGCCCTCACTCCTTCAGAGTATAGTTTCACCCTCTCTCTTTTCCCAAGGAAAAATTCCCTACCTACACTCCAGGTATTTTTACTAACTCTTCTCCTAAATGTGATATGCATATACCTACCCAAAGGAAGGCGGGACTTAATAAATGCCTTTTTAATTCCCCCTACAACTCTGTATATCACTCTATCCTTTAGTTCCCCCTTTTTTACTATCTCAATCTGCCCATTAAGGTGGTTTAGTCTTAACAAGGCCCATTTTCGCTCTGCGCCACGATAAAAAAGAGGCCGAGAGGATTGAACCCTTAATACACACTCATCTATACTACCTCTTTTTTTATAAACCCATATATAGAGATCCTGACTCCCTTTATAATTCAAAATATTCTTAACCTCCCTTTCAAAAACATCTTCCTTCATTCCCCTCAACCACACCTCCTGAACCCCGTCTATCTTTATATCCTTAACCATCCTTTCTTTATCCCAATAAAATCGTCTTCTCATTTCCTTATCTATTGCTTCATACACTATAGGAAGAATTCTCCATGTATTAGCACTTAGGGGGAATAAAGTTTTTTTAATTAGATTTGTTGTCTGGGCATACAAAAATCCTGGGGAAATACCTTGTTGATTAACCTCTACGACCGCTGAATTCGGTCCAACCGTATAACTCCTATTAAGATCATAGAGAGAAACTAACACATCTCCATTATTATCTCTATCTATAAGCAGATAAGTATGGGTGTCTTTAACCTTACCGTTTAATACATCTATAATCCTTTCCAAAGAACCATCTTCAAATCTTATTTTTTCGTTCCGAGAAGAAAAACTCTTCTGAGACCACTTAATCCTCCTCAATTCACCCTGAGTCATCTTACTAATCTCTGTAGTTTTTCCATAAATCCTTTCATTTAGGGCTGGATATCTTATCTTGAATTTTCGATCATAAAAACTAATCAACACGTAATTATCAATTTCTAAATAGTTACTTAACTGCCCTTTTCCCATATCTCCAACCTTTAGATCCTGCCTCATTTCTGCGATCCCTCCATCAATCAATATCCGATTTTCCCCTACAACAGCAAAATAGGGCAAAGTCTGTAATGCAACGGCAAGATCATCCTTATGCTGTCTTATTTTTCTCCAACGTCTTTCCCCCAACAGGATTATTCTATCTGGCATCTCTTTATACAAATCAAAAAAGACATACAAAGGGACTGGTATTATCCTGTCCTTGCAATACCTGCCTATCCATGAAGGTGGCACAAAAAACACCAACTTGATATCTTTTCCCTTTTTTAATCTATCCCGAAAGACCTCCAATATCTTCATTAGATTCTCAAGACTATATATTTTCCCAATCACCAATAACTCTCCCTTTGAAGGGATCATCTCAAAACCATCTGTAATCTCTCCCCAACGATTCTTTATCTCACATATCTGGTGAACTACTATCTTATTCATATATTCGTTCCATAACGCAGATACGCTCTTATCATCATGAGATATTCTCACATTCTGGTCATACCAAACTTTAAGAAACTCATCTATAACCTCATTCAATTTCTCAACATCCATATTCATTTTTGTGCTTTTATCCCACTCTTCAACTTCTCTTATTGTTTTATCAATTTTACTTATAACCTTATTTCCATCAGAAGCATTCACCGCCGACTCATAACGGATATTTCCGGGTACCTCCTTGACCTTCTCAATCTCTCCCCTAACCCCTCCCACCACAAACGAGGCACCTGGCCCATCTTTACTATCCTCTCCTAAATACATCCTCACATACTCCTCCAGATATGCGCTCCTGAACCATACCCCATCCGAAACAATCCCCTCTCCTTTGGCCTTACTATCCACATACTCACTAAACACCATTCCTTTTCTTATGTGTCTCTTGTACCATTGCGCCAATATCATAGAATTGTAGGCTTGCCGAAGCCTCGCATACTCCTCACCTCTATTCACCCGATCTTTTAAAATAGGAACCAGTTTTTTTTCTAACCAATTTTTAAACCTTTCTCCAGCCCTCCTATTTACCTCTACCCTCACCTCAAGCGGTGCTGATCTTATAACTCCCTTCCCCCTATCTACCTCTATCTCCACTATTCCAGGCTCTATCCAAAACCGCAGATTAACATCCTTTCCTAAGTTTTCCATATATTCATCTATCTCATCTCCATATATCTTCAACAATTTCTCCACATCATGCTTTAATTTTAGGTCATAATACAGCATCAACCTCCCTAAATCCGTATTGCTTATCCCCTCCCCGATTATCTCCGTATCCCCCAATCTCGGCGATAGGTTCACCCACAACTCATCATTCGGCACAACCAATGTCGTGAAAAAATACTTTAACGGGTATGCCTTGAGATAATCCTTATCTACCTTATCTCGAGAAAATATAAAACCTATCTGCCTATGCTCATTCAAATCAAGGCCAATCAGACTTACTACCTCTTGCCCTTTACTTACCTGTGGGTAACTAACTAAATTACATAAGAATATAAAACAAAACAAAATGGACCAAACCCTACCTAACCTCATACTCTACCTCATATTGCACACCTTTTTATTAGAAGTATGAACAATTTTGTAAAGAAAAACAAGTCCACAAGAAACATTTTCAACACATTTTATTTCCTATCGATGTCAATCAATACGCCATATTAACCAGGCTATATTCTAATGGAAAAATATTCCTGTTAAGGTTTCTTG
>JAMOOT010000369.1 GCA_027065215.1 Candidatus Omnitrophota bacterium
TATAGGGACCTGCACCAATGGAAGGCTTTCGGACCTGAGAGAGGCGGCCAAGATAGTGAGGGGTAGAAAGGTTTCTCCCAATGTTAGATTTATCGTCGCGCCCGCTTCACGGGAAGTGCTTCTCAAGGCAATAGATGAGGGAATAATAAGGACCTTTGTTGAGGCCGGTGCGGCAGTAGTTACCCCGGGCTGTGGCCCATGTGTTGGGACTCATAATGGTGTGCCCGCAGATGGGGAGAAGGTCCTCTCTACTGCAAATCGAAATTTTAAAGGCCGAATGGGTAATCCCAATGCCTTTATTTATTTAGGATCACCTTTAGTGGCAGCAGCCACGGCGTTGGAGGGAAAGATAGCGGATCCCCGGAAATACTTGGATTAGAATTTTACTCGGGCCCCAATCGTATTGGGATTGTCCAGGAGATAGTTTAGTGTTCTATTGTAGGCAGCGTTTGCTTTGCTATTGATAGTGTTCCTGGCAATCAACATAGCCGTGACGAGTGCCATAAATACGAGTAGATATTCAATTATTGCTTGGCCTGTATGTTTCAACTGTGTTTTTTGAATAGAAATTTTTTCTTTCATAATGTTAATTACTCCTTTGATCAATTAAAGTATACTCCAGATTTGGGTTTTAATCAGATGAAATATAGGAAATTGTAGGAGATTGTAGTGAAGATAGAGTGGAGTTATTTCTATTCAAATTTGTTCCAATTAGACCGGAATGATTTTGCTTTATTGTCGAATTTGTTAAAAACTTGTCTTGATTTTTCTTGACAAGATGCAATCTGAAAGTACAATATATAGTGGTTGGTTGCTATATGAGACACAATATCTTGTGGAAAACTTCTTTGGTATCTGTTGATTTTTTGTGGATTTTGGTGGCAAAACTTGTGAACAAAAGGGGGACGTAGGATGCTGATTACTACGCTTGGTTTTCCGAGGATTGGGAAGAATCGGGAACTTAAGTTTCTGTTGGAGGCCTTCTGGCGGAAGGAGATTTCGGAGGAGGAATTTTTAAAGAAGGTTGAAGATTTAAAGCGGAGTAATATCTTGGCCCAGGTAAATGCTGGGGTAGAGGTGGTCCCTGTGGGAGATTTTTCCCTTTATGATTCTGTCCTTGATACGGCCTGGATGTATGGTTGTGCAGGGAAGAGGTTTAACTTTGATCCGAAGGCAAGTGATCTTGAACGCTATTTTATCTATGCCAGAGGAGATGCCAAGAATCCTGCTTTGGAGATGACCAAGTGGTTTGATACGAATTATCATTACATCGTCCCGGAGATAGATGGGCAGTTTTCTTTGCGAGATAATTGGATATTGGAAGAGTTTAAGTGGGCAAGGGAAGTCCTGAAAGGGAAAAAAGTAAGGATAAAGGTGGTTTTATTGGGTATATATACTTTTCTTAAGTTGGCAAAACCAAAGGATGAATCTCAGTTGATTGAGTGGATGAAGTCATTGGCCCCTGTTTTTTCCGAGGTGGTTTCTTCCTTGATAGAATCTGGGGCAAAGTTTATTCAGATAGATGAACCCGCTTTGGTTTATGGAAAGGATAAACGTGCAGTCAGGTTAGCGGGCAAGATCTATAATGAACTTTGGGACATTGGCAAGAAGAAGACTCAGTTTATACTTCAGACTTATTTTAGTTCAATAGAAGAGTATTTTCCTGAAATCGTTCAGTGGGGATTTGATTGGATTGGGTTGGATATGGTAAGGGGCAGAGAGGCAAACCTTAAGGCCTTCTCTTGCACTAAGGCGGCTAAGGGTGTTGGGTTTGTCCTGGGAGTAGTAGATGGCAGGAATGTCTGGCGTACAGACTACTCCCAGGCAGTCTCCACCCTCCGAACTTTTGCCAGAAGGGTGGGAGAAGAGAGGATTATGATTTCTCCCTCCTGTTCGCTTCAATTTGTGCCTTACTCCCTTGAAGGTGAGGATTTAGGCGAGGTCCAGCCGTATCTTGCCTTTGCGATGGAAAAGTTAGCGGAATTGAAGGAAATAAAGGCGGTCTATGATGGAGATAAAGAACTCCTTAAAAGGAATAGACGCCTGATTTCTAACTTGCAAAAGGAGGCCTTTCGTAACGATGAGGCTGTAAGGGCCAGGATGAAGGCGTTGTCCAAGGAAGACTTTATCCGGTCGGTTCCATTTAAAAAGAGGTTTGCCTTACAGAAGAAATCCCTGAATCTTCCTTTGTTCCCTACTACTACAATTGGAAGTTTTCCCCAGACACAAGAGGTCCGACGGATGCGTCGTCTCTATCGGACAGGTCAGATCAGTGAATTGGCCTATCAGGTCTTTATTGCTGAGAAGATAAGGGAGGTTATTAGGTTTCAAGAGGAGTTAGGCCTTGATGTTTTGGTGCATGGTGAGTTTGAGCGGACTGATATGGTCGAGTTCTTTGGGATAAAGATGAAGGGTTTTGCCTTTACTCGCAATGGATGGGTGCAGTCTTATGGGTCCAGATGTGTGAGACCTCCGATTATCTATGGAGATATTTCTCGTCCTAATCCTATGACAGTGAGCGAGATAAGATATGCCCAAGAGCAGACAGATAAACCGGTAAAAGGTATGCTTACTGGTCCAATAACCATACTTAATTGGTCGTTTGTCCGAACAGATATCCCTCGTTGGCAGACCGCATATCAGATTGCCTTGGCCTTGAGAGATGAGGTCCTTGACCTTGAGAAGGCAGGGATAAGGATAATTCAGGTAGATGAGCCGGCCTTAAGAGAGGGGCTTCCGCTGAAGAAACGAGAACATAAGAGGTATCTAAATTGGGCAGTCAAGGCCTTTAGGTTGGCTACTTCTGGGGTAAGGCCTGATACCCAGATACATACCCATATGTGTTATTCTGACTTTAATGATATTATTGAGGCCATATCTGCGATGGATGCGGATGTGATAAGTATTGAAAACGCCCGATCACGGGGAGAATTATTGGATGTGTTCAGGACATATAAGTACGATAAGTGTATTGGGCCGGGCATATACGATATACATAGTAAGAGGGTCCCTCCGATAGAGGAGATGGTGGAATTGCTTGAAGAGTGCCTGCGGAGGGGGATAAAGAAGGAACTCTTGTGGGTGAATCCTGACTGTGGATTGAAGACCCGCGATTGGCCAGAGACTAAGCGGGCATTAGCGAATATGGTTAAAGCAGCTATGGTAATGCGGGAGCGCTATGGAGAATAAGGTGAGGATATAAAGTCTGTGGGGGACTTTTTTAAATACGGGGGGCTTAGAAATGATTAAATATATTCGCAAGCGTGATGGCAGGTTGGAGAAGTTTAATCCAGAGAAGATTGAAGATGCCATCTTCAAAGCAGCCCAAGCAGTAGGGGGGAAGGATAGATCGACGGCTAAAAAGATTGCCAATCAGGTGGTATCTATATTAGAGATCCTCTACAAAGGGGATCGGATTCCTACCGTTGAAGAGGTCCAGGATTTAGTGGAGAAGATGTTAATTGAGAATGGCCACGCCAAGACTGCCAAGGCCTATATCCTCTATCGCGAACAACATGCCAAAATAAGAGAAGTCCATCAACTCCTTAGGGATGCAGTGGATATGATAGACGATTATATAAATCAGAAGGATTGGAAGGTAAAAGAGAACGCTAATATGGGTTATTCCTTGCAAGGGCTTAATAATTATATCTCCACCACAGTGGCCAGTGGTTACTGGCTCACCAAGGTCTATCCCCAAGAGATTGCTGATGCTCATCGCAATGGGGATTTTCATCTCCATGATTTGGGTTCTATCAGTGTTTATTGTTGTGGCTGGGATTTAAAGGATCTGCTCTTGCGGGGTTTTGGTGGAGCATATGGGAAGGTGGAATCCAGGCCTCCTAAACACTTCCGTACTGCCTTGGGACAGATAGTGAATTTCTTTTATACATTGCAGGGTGAGGCTGCTGGCGCTCAAGCCTTCTCTAACTTCGATACCCTGTTGGCGCCGTTTGTCTATTACGACGGACTCACGTATGATCAGGTAAAGCAATATATGCAGGAATTTATATTTAACATAAATGTCCCCACTCGAGTTGGGTTCCAGACGCCTTTTACCAATATAACAATGGATTTGACTATTCCTGATATGCTCAAAGATGAGTATGTGGTTGTAGGTGGGGAGTTGAAGAATAAGACGTATGGAGAATTTCAAAAAGAGGCTGATTGGATTAATCGAGCCTTTTGCGAGATAATGATAGAAGGTGATGCCAAGCACAGGATATTTTCCTTCCCGATTCCGACCTATAACATAACCAAGGACTTTGATTGGGATAATCCTTTATTGGAACCGCTTTGGGAAATGACAGCAAAGTATGGCATCCCTTATTTTTCAAACTTCATAAACAGCGATATGGATCCGTCAGATGCGCGTAGTATGTGTTGTAGATTGCGGTTAGATAATCGAGAGTTGCGTAAGCGAGGAGGAGGGCTTTTTGGTTCTAATCCTATGACGGGTTCTATTGGAGTGGTTACCCTGAATATGCCAAGGCTTGGTTATCTGTCTAATAAAGAAGAAGACTTCTTTGCCAGATTAGACCATTTGTTAGAGTTAGCAAAGACATCCTTAGAGATAAAACGAGAGGTCTTAGAACGGTTTACTGAGCAGGGACTTTACCCGTACTCTCGCCATTATCTCAGTGACATCAAAAAGAGGTTTGGTTCTTATTGGGCCAATCATTTTTCTACTATTGGAGTGGTTGGTATGAATGAAATGTGTTTGAACTTTTTAGGGGTCAATATTGCCCATCCAGAAGGCAAGGAATTTGCAATAAAAGTGCTTCAATATATAAGGGAGAAGATGCGCCAATTCCAGGAAGAAACAGGCCATTTCTATAACTTGGAGGCCACGCCTGCCGAAAGCACTACCTATAAGTTGGCAAGACTGGATAAGCAGATGTTTTCAGACATAATTACTCAGGGCGAAGATGAGCCGTATTATACGAATTCTTCCCAGTTGCCAGTCAATTATACCGATGATCTATTTTGGGCATTGGATCATCAAGATGATTTGCAGACTTTATACACCGGTGGAACTGTATTTCACATATTTTTAGGAGAAAGTTTAGACAGTGGGGAGACAGTTAAGAAACTGGTGCGGGTAATATCAGAGAATTATCGCTTACCTTATTTTACGATTACACCGACCTTTACCATATGTCCGAATCACGGTTTGATTCCAGGGGCACACTTTACCTGTCCTTATGAGGAATTGGAAGAAGTTATGGAGATAAATCAGAATTAACCGAAAGGAGGGGGGTATGAAAAGAAGGTGTAAAGTCGAGGTGTTTTCTCGAGTAACTGGTTTTTTTCGCCCGGTTCAGGAATGGAATAAAGGCAAGCAAGAAGAATTTAAAGATCGCAAGACCTTTAAGATAAAGGAGACCATTGGTGTTCCCCATAGCAGGGATACAGAAACTGTCGTTGGTTGATTACCCTGATCATCTGTGTGCAATCCTGTTCTTACAGGGATGCAATATGCGTTGTCCTTTTTGTCATAATGCAACACTGGTTCCCTGTGAGTACGAGTTAGATTCGGTATATGCTCGCCGGTGGGAAGAGGTATTTGACTATCTCTCCCACCGACGCAATTTTTTGGAGGGGGTCTGTATTACAGGTGGAGAGCCCACCTTGCACAAGGAACTACCCAATCTTATACATGAACTACGGTCATTAGGGTATAAAGTGAAATTGGATACAAATG
>JAMOOT010000370.1 GCA_027065215.1 Candidatus Omnitrophota bacterium
CGGAAGGCGAGCAAAATCTGCCTTCCTGGCGTAGATAACCGCTATCATTGCTGCAACAATCGCACCTATCAACAGGGCATATTCTAATTGTGCCTGTGCCTTAAGATAGCACATTACCACACTCCATATGAAACATTTTGATAATCATTGATTTCTACCGTATTTATAGATTCGTGACGTTCCTGATAGAAAGAGTCATAATTCACCATACTTGCCCCATGGATATCCTGTGTCTCTGTGGTAGTACTGTCTACAACATAGTTGCTATAATAAACAACCGTATTGCCATCCGCATCAGAATAATCCCAGGCCTGTCCGATCTGATCAGCCGATTCTTTAATCTTGCCCTGCATTGCCCTCTTTATATACGCCCGCATAAGAAATACTGCTATTGCTACTATCAGTATTAAGGTGACCATCTCTATAGTAGACTGCCCTCTCTTCATTACCATCACCTCCAATTAAATCTTATCCGCTGTCACTTCTGTAGCATTCCACCCTTCTTGCTTCTCATAAGAGCCTTTAGCATACGTCACATTCTGATAAGAAGTGTAATTAACCTTTAATCCGCTATACATCTCTGTATTTTCGGTCTGATATTGGTTTGCTGTTATGTCTGTAGTTTGGTAATAAGGCTCATATTGAAATTTATCATTTATCCCCAAGACATCTCTCATTACATAGACAACCGCATCTTTTTGCTTAGCTTGCAAGCCTCTTCTCACATAGATCTGCATAGCCACTATAGCCCCTATTATTAGGGCAAACAATGCTGCAAACTCTGCTGTACTCTGGGCACGAGTTTTTCTTAATCTGTCTCTCATAATCTACCTCCCATTTCTTTATTATTTATTGCATAACCCCTTTTTTTCTATGGGTTATTACTCACAGTCACATTCCCTGTATTTTGGGGGCCCGTATCCACCATATTGGCAAATATTGCCATACGCCCACTCACTGCTCGAGATGCAAATTCATACATCACACCAAAAGCAGCTGAAACTATCAAAAAAAGCATTATATATTCAACTATACTCTGCCCTTCTCTCATAAACAACTGCTCCCTCGATTAAGTTCTGCATGAACACAATTATCCATTTTCTGCCAAAAATTATTTATCAAAGCAATCGCAACTACTGAGACAAATGCAAACAAAAGCATATATTCAACTAAACCTTGTCCTCTTTTCATTATTTCTCATCCTTTAAAAATTCTTCTTCTTTTAATGGTTTTAATTCTATGTTAGAGTAAGATACTGTGTTTTTCATCGTATAAGTCTTACTCTCTTCCCCACCCCAACTTCTGTTAGTAGTATAATGGACATTAACGGAACTATACGTGTCTATAGATTTGATGCCATCCACGGAAAATTGCGGTCCCAACTGATCTGCGGACGATTTTAGACGGCCCATTATAGTCCTACGCACATACCGGTTCATCGACAGAACTGCAACGGCAATTATTGCAATCAAGACCACTATCTCAATCGTGGACTGTCCTTTTCTCTTCATACTCGTCCTCCTTTCTCAAGTATGCAATAACATATATTCATCATCTTCTTTACCTGACGCTGTAGCATTCTGATTTATTTTTTTCAAAATACACCTACTCTTCATAACACATCTTCAATATTACGGAGCAACACCATCAAAAGCCCCTGCCATCTTCTCATAGTTTGAAGCCATTTTAGAAGAAAACGCAGGCATAGATAATATTACAACTCCAATTATTACCGCTATTATCAAAAGATATTCAACCATACTCTGGGCTCGAAAAATCTTTGTTTCCATCATAGAAAAAAGTTTGTTAAAGTTTGCCTATTTTTCATATCTCACTTCCAATACTATGGAGCAACGTTTTCAAGTTCTCTAAAATTATCGCCGTACGTGAGGATGATACACATTATCACCTCCATTTCCTCCATTACCCCCCGTTTTGATCTTCTCCTCCATTACCCCCGTTTTGATCTCCTCCATTATTAGTGTCAGCATCACTTCCTGATATCTCAACATTCCATCCCCAATTGGCTATGTTAGCAGTCTCATTATAGGCCAGTACATTCTCATAAGATGTTTTCCCTGAATCTAAATGCGACTCACTATAACTATACCGATGGGTCCCTCCTCCCCCTTTAATCTCCTCAAATCCATTTGAATGTTTGATCATATGCATCTCACTGGACTGATAACCGGGTTCAAATTGAAGCGTCCCGTCAAAGGTTCCATTTTCAGTCCCCACAGATATCATATCACGGGTTACCTTTCTAATAGAGGCCTGTTGTGCCCTCTTAAGAAAGGTCTGCATAACAGAGATAAGCACAAGGATTATCATAAACATAGTGGCATATTCTGCAGTGCTCTGACCTATCTTTGTCAAAATTCGTTTACCATCCATATCTCACCTCCAATATTATGGGCCAACATTGTCAAGATCTCTAAAATTATCGCCGTACGTGAGGATGATACACACTACCACCTCCATCTCCTCCGTTACCCCCGTTTTGATGTCCTCCTGAGCTACTGCCTCCTGTAGCACCAAAATCTATATAATTTATCGCACTACTCATTTCATTCGATAGTTGATTATACGAACCTTTTAGGTTACTCTCAATCGTCTCCTTTACCACTAAAATAGCAGCTATTATCCCTGCAAATATCAACAAGTACTCAACTATACTCTGCCCTTTTCTTCTCATAACCTCCTACCTCCTTGAAAAATTAATCCGAGTTCAAACTCTATACATCCTAACCAGTTTTATCCTTATCTTAAACATATTTTGAAATATTTTAAAAAAACTAAACCATCCTTCACAGAAAGTTTACATATATATTACTGCCTTATAGGTAGTATAAGGCAAAAAATCTAAAAATCAACCCCCCTTCATTTAAGAGAGCACATTACAACCATATTTTAGCATAGCACGTTCCACTTTGGCCTGTCAAGAAAGTCATCCCCTAAGTATCTGTCGGGAGAAAGATAATGCGTTACGTAATCTTGCACTGCATTTTCCAAACTGATAAACTCGAATCCTTTCAGAAATTGTTTTAGCCGTCCAATCTCTGCTACTGTGAAATTTTGGTATTGTGCTCTAAGATGTTCAGGCATATCTATAAATTCAATATTTATCGGGCGGTTCAAAGCAGAAAATACGGCTGAAACAAGATCTATCCAGGTCCTTGCCTGGCCTGTTCCTACATTGTAAACTCCACCAGCACGAGCAGATATGGCTAATTCATAGGTGATTCTAACCACATCCTTAACATATACGAAATCCCTTTTTTGACAACCATCTCTAAAATCTGGATGTGTGGACCGGAATAATTTAACTTTTCCTGTCTCAAGTATCTGCTCGTACGCCTTTAACACCATCGACCGCATACTACCCTTATGATATTCATTAGGGCCAAATACATTGAAATACTTAAGGACCACGATATCCCCTATAATCCCTTCTTTAAGCGCCCATAGATCAAATAAGTGTTTGGAATAACCATAGGGATTCAGTGGCCTCAAATACGGCAATAGGGATAACGAATCACTAAATCCCTTCTCCCCTAAGCCATAGGTGGATCCAGATGAGGCATGTACAAACCTGATCTTATTCTCCAAACAATATCTGCACAACCGCTGGGCAAATCGATAATTTTGCTCAAGGAGAAATTCAAAATCCTGTTCAGTGGTATCTGTACAGGCCCCAAGATTTATAACATAATCCGCTATAAGATGATTCCTATCGATTAACTCTATCAACTGTTCCGGAGTGATTATATCCCTAAACCTTAATCCACGTAAATTCTTCCACTTCTCTGGCCGCCGAGAAAATCTATCTACTACTATTATGTCTTCTATTCCCTGCTGATTTAAATACCAAATAAAAGAACTCCCTATAAATCCACCTCCGCCCGTAACTACATACATAAATCCACCTCCATCGCAAAAGTTCAACACAAGTGATATAATAATTTTACTTTAATAGGGTTATTTTAACAAACAAAAGGAGCGGAAGTCATGGGGAAAAAATATCGCAGAAAAGACCGAATCCAATGGTCTCAGAGAAAAATGAAGCAAATGCTGATTATAACAGCCATCTTAATCGTACCTCCATTTATCTTGTGGGGTATCAGCACAGCGATAAGGAGTAATCGTGAATTTGTGGTAGGAAAGGTTGGGAAATGGACGATTACCCGTCCGATGTGGAACCGAGAATTCTCTCACACGCAGATAGACTATATGTTGCGCCAAAGGAATAAGGATATCCCATCTGACTTGCTAACAGCCTTCACCTGGAATCGCATTATAAGTTTGTATATTGCCCAGAAAAATAGAGTTAAGGTCTCGGATAAAGATCTGGCAAAATGGATCCGGTCCCTTCCCGTTTTCCAGGATAAAAATGGCAACTTTTCCATACAACGATACCAACAAGTCATCCGATCCCTTGGGATACCAGAAAAGGCGTTTGAAGAAACGATCCGAGAAAATCTGATGATAGAAAGATTAAAAGATATCGTTACCCAAAATATCTCAATAAGTGATAAGGAGTTGAGCAAAGCATGGCGGGACAAAAAAGAAAGGTTCAAAATAAGGCTTTACCCTATCTGGATAAACAAGGTTATGCCCCAGGTCCACATAAGTGAGGATGAAATTCGCGAGTATTACGAAAAGCACAAAGGAGATCTTATAGTTCCAGAAACAGTGAATCTGGAATACTTGATTATCCCGCAGGATAAATATACCACTTCCTTGCAAAACAAATCTTTTGAACAGATATCTAAGGAATTGCAAATCGAACCAAAAAGAAAAGACAAATTAAAGGCAGATCAAATACTTCCAGACATAGGATTTAGTCAAGAGTTTTATTCATATGCCTTTTCCTTACCCCAAGGGAAGAGCAGTCCAATCTTTCAATTGCAAAACGGGAGTTACTGCATTCTAAAAATAAAATCCAAAACGACTAAGCATATAGGCGATTTGGACGAGGTAAAGGAGACTATAAAATATAAATTGGAACAGAAAAAGGCTATGGAACAAGCAATGGCTATGGCAGAAGACCTTATAAAACACCCAGAAAAAATAAAGGATTGGGAAGAAATACAAGAATTTTCTGCCCGCACACCGTATATCCCCTTGGTCGGAAAGGCGGATAAACTTATAGAAAAACTGCGGGAGGCAATCAAAAAAAATCGGTCGATGACGATATTGAATGGGCCTAAGGGGGTCTTTGTTATAGAGATAGTTAAACATCGACCTGCTCCCAATACCATCCCAGAGAAAGAGAAACAAAAGCTAAAAGAAAAACTTTTAAATATGAAAAAACTAAAGGTATTTCAAGAGTTCATGCTAAAACAAATCAATAATCTTAAGATCATACGAAAAGATAACAAATAGCCCCAAACTATGTGATAGAAATTGGTAATTCGTAATATTGGCCGGCGTGTAAAGAGGAATGACGATTGGGACAAAGCAGATTATTGACTCATAGCCTGAGTGAGG
>JAMOOT010000371.1 GCA_027065215.1 Candidatus Omnitrophota bacterium
GGGATTTGGATATCGTCTTAGTAAGAGAGAGGCAAGATTATTTGAGAGAAGGCGAAGAATCGCTTAGACGGGCAGGGGTTATTGTTATTTCAAAGATAGTCGATTTGGAGTTGGCGCGAAGATTATCTAAAAGGTTAGAAAGGTATGCCCCTGTGGTTGGAACTAAATATAGGGTAACGTTACCAGAGTGGGTAGAGGAGGCAGATCTTGTTTGTGGCGTAGCGGATCCAGAGTCGGTTCTCAAATCTATACAGGGAATAGGGGTTAATGTTAGGAATGTTTTCTCGTTCCCTGATCACCATCGGTATAGTTCTTGGGATGTGAGAAACTTGATCAAGAAGACAGGGAATGTTATTGTTTGTACGCCGAAAGACTGGGTAAAATTAGTAAGATTTAAGCATTGGTTTGAAAGGGGAGGGAAACGTGTAGTTGTCCTCTCGGTGGATATAGAATTTCTATGGGGCGAAGAGGTCTTCTGGAATAAAATCGACGAGGTGGTTAAGTGGACTCCATATGGCGCAATCTAAGGATTGCATTTCCAGAGAAGGGGCCTTCTTATATCTTTTACCTTCGCATAAGGTTCTTTCTTCATATGATCCGACTATTGTTGGATTGGTTTAGGTTAGAGAAGATTTCTTGTAACTGGTTAAGAAGGAGAAGCGATTTTTCATTACCCTTAGGGGAGATAGAAGGATTGGCGCAGAGCCCCCCTGTGGTATTTTTCACTGGCCATGTGGGTAACTGGGAAATGGCGAACATTTATGGCGAGTGCATATCTATGAGATACGGAGTATTGGTACGGGAACAGAGGGGTTTCTTGGCAGGGATGCTGGCAAGGAAGAGGGAGAAGCGAGGTTTTGATCTGTATTATGTCGGGAGGAACGAGAAGAGTATGGTGAGGAATGGAAGAAAACAGGCCTTAGGGATTGTGATAGATCATGGGGTGCGATCCGGTATTCGGGTTAAGTTTTTTTCCAAAGGGTGCTTTTTCCCAAGGGGTGTCATTTGGTTGATAAGAAAATTAAAGGCAAGGGCAGTGGCATCTTTTGTAGTTTATCCTAACCAAGGGAAGAGATATAGATTGATAATTCGTGATGTCTCTTGGCAAGAGGACGAATCAGATCAGGAATTAGCCCAGCGATTTACTGATGAATTGGAAAAAGTAGTGAGAAAATTCCCTGCCCAGTATCTTTGGACTTTTAAACGGTGGAAATTCTCTTGGGAGGTAAAGGTCTTGGTCTTAAAAGATGGTAGGCCAGGGCATTGGAGGCAATCCTTGGCCTTTGTAGAGTTCCTTCGTAGGGCCTTCTCTGATAAGGTGGTATCAGTAGAGGAGGTGGATTTGTCGGGAATAGAATCTAACCTATGGGCGAGGACTTTGTTGACATTGGCAAGTTTATCACCGTCTTTCTTAGGATGGAAATTGGTACAGATGGCCTTAAGAGGAAAGGCAAAGAAGGTCTTGTGCCAGTATGCCGATGTAGTAGTTAGTGCAGGGTCTTCTTTGGCTGGGTTGAATGTCTTTCTACGCCGACTTAATCAATGTCGGTCCGTAATAATTATGGATCCAGGTTGGGGACTTAGACGGGCTGATTTAATAATTGTCCCCTATCATGACCGATTAAAGGGGAGGAGAATAGTTCCCATTCCCGGGGCATTATGTTTTTTTGATAAGGAAAAGGCAGAAAAAGATGCCACATGTCTTTCTATCCCTAATGCAAGGGTGTCTGTTTTTATTGGCGGCCCGATAAAGGGGTATGAGTTTGAGTCTGCAAATATAGGTCTTCTTTTGGAAGAGTTGCAGATACAAGGAGGAGAGATCTTGATTACCACCTCTCGCCGCACCCCTCAATGGGTGGAGGATATGGTACGAAGAGGAAATTGGGCCTACAGCGTTATTGCTAATGAGTATAATCCCAAAGGGGTTGTAGAGGCTATGATGGAGAGGTCTGATAGGATTTTGGTGACAGCGGATAGCATTTCTATGATCTCTGAGGCCTTGGCCAGTAATAAACCGGTTGGAGTGTGGGCGCCTATCCTTCCTCCTGGCAAGCATAAAGACTTTTTAGAAGGCCTTTTTGAAAAAAAATGGGTCATCCCTGTGAGAGATATAGGATCTCTGCGAACTTTTTTTATGCGCGAAGATCTGGTCAGAAGACCTAAAAACATAGATTTGCTCGAAAATATAAAGAAATACATAGAGTTATAACCTTATTGAATAATTTTAAAATCTGAAAAGATACCCAATTTGACAAATCGCGATAACTGTGCTATGGTTATATTAATGTATAAACTGGGAGGGTAGTTGGGGTGGCGTTAGGTTCGGATAGACGAAGGTATCCGCGGTGGCAAACGCGGTTTCCGGTACGGTTTAGGTTGTTGGGGAAACCGTCGGTGTATGTCGGTTCGCTGTCGCGGGATATTAGTGCTGGCGGAGTAAAGATAATAGCCGATCAGTTTGTGCCAAAGAATGCTACTTTGGAGGTTGAGATCTTTCTTGAGAATGTAAAAAGACTAGTGCCTGCTCATGCCAGGGTAGTATGGCTGGAGCAATTGCCGTATGGAAGTGATTCTTTTAGATTGGGTTTGGAGTTTAATGAAATCAACCCAAGAGATCGGCAGTATCTCCAGCGGTTGGTGAGTGAATATAGTAGCAATTAAGGAGGGATAGATGAGTGAAGAGACCGCAGTAGTAAGACGCACTAAGTCAGCCAATTGTGCGTTTTGTGGAAAATTAGTTCGCAGGATAAAGATGTACTATCGAAATGGTAAGTACTATTGTAGTAAAAGATGTTTTAAGAAAATGCAGGAAAAAATAGCCAAAGAACAGGCTGAAACAGAGGCGGGAACGTGATATACTTGATATAAGGGATATTTAAGAGAGGAGGCGGTTAAAATGAGTCAAGTAGTTGAAAAAAGGCGCCACAAGAGGGTGAATTCCCGCCTACCGCTTAAATTGCGGGAGGGAGATTTTGATTTGATTACAGAGACAAAAAATGTTAGTTGTTCCGGCGCCTACTGTGAGGTTAATCGGTATCTGCCTCCCCTTACTAAGGTAGAGATTACTTTGGTTTTTCCTACTGGGCAAGGCGAAACGGAAACTATATCCTGTGAAGGTATCGTTGTTCGCACAGATCATATGCCTTATAGCAATGGGACAAATCACTACTGTGTTGCTATCTACTTCTCAGATATTAATAAAGCGGATATGAGTAAATTAAATTACTTTGTGGAGTCTCAGGTTTCTCATCTGAATTGAGTAAGTTAGTTAGGTCCCAAGAGCTTGGGTTTTTGTTCTCCGGGTTTATCTATCGCCCGGAGTTTTCTTTTGAAAGTTTTCTGCCCCAGATTGAGCAGGTTTGGGGTAAGATTTTATTTCATTCTCCAGAATGGGATTTTTCTTCCCAGACAGATTATTATGAGAAAGAGATGGGTCAGGACCTGCGCCGCGTATTTACTGTCTTTGATAGGGTGATCTCACCAATTGACTTGGTTGAGGCCAAATTGCAATCAAGACGATGGGAACAACACTTATCAAATGATAATGGTCGACTGGTCAACATCGATCCGGGATATATCTCTCCCAATAAGATTATCCTTGCCAGCACAAAAAACCATTATCACCGTATTTATTTGGATAAAGGCATATACTTAGAACTCACTTTGGCCTATTACCATGGCGATTGGCAAAAATTAGAGTGGACATATCCTGACTTTTATCATCTCTATAGAACTTGGTTCCGACAGATACGGAACGATATCCTCAAAGGTTTACGAAAATTACAGGCTAATTAGAGAGATTATTTTCAATTTGGAGAAGGAAAATATGGGGTTATTCCATAGGTTAGAGATAAAAGAAAATATTCCTATAAGGAATCTCACGTCATTTAAGATTGGTGGTAAGGCGCGTTATTTTGTGATTCCGAGAGATGTAGAGGAATTGCAAATGGTGTTGGAGGCAGTGACAGAGTTGGGGGTGGAGCCTTTTATCCTTGGTTCAGGGACAAATCTGTTAGTTTGGGATGAAGGTGTTTTGAATCGCTTGTTCATTCGATTGGGCAAGGGGTTTTCGTATATAAAGAGGTTGGATGGCAATAGATGGGAAATTGGTGCAGGTGTTGGTGTGGATAGACTTGTTAGATTGGATCCTTCATCTTTTTCTTTGTTTTTGGGACTTCCTGGAACGATTGGAGGAGGGTTGAAAGGCAATGCGGGAGTGAGGGTTGGGGATAAATTTGTTGGAATAGCCGATATATGTGAATCAGTGAGGGTTATGAGTTATTCGGGGCAGATCAGAGAAATAAGGAATAGAGATTTGGTAAAGGGATACCGTTATACGAATATAGATGGTATCATATTATCATCTACATTTTGTGTGGATAGGATGGAACAATGGCGAGGGTATGTCCCTGCTCGGGTAGTAGTGGAAGGGTTTCCGAATGCAGGTTGCGTATTTAAGAATCCTTCTCCTGATGTGAGTGCTGGTAAGTTGATAGATGAGATGGGATTTAAGGGCTACCGTGTGGGAGATGCGATGGTCTCGAATGTGCATGCAAACTTTATATTGAATATGGGACGGGCAAGGTTTTCTGATGTGATGCAGATAGTAGACGAGATAAAGGAATGTGCAAGAAATAGACGAGGGATAGATCTGGAATTGGAGATTAAGGTGGTACGATGAAGGTGGCGGTCTTGATGGGAGGGACTTCTCCAGAGAGAGATGTCTCTGTTAAGTCAGGGAAGGCTGTTTTAAATGCCCTTCTTTCTATAGGAGTAGATGCAATAGGGGTGCTAATCGAGGAGGAGACGAGTTCTTGGTTTAGGGAAAACCTGCCAGTGGCGGATGTGTATTTTCTTGCCTTGCATGGGGGAAGAGGCGAGGATGGGACGGTTCAAACTATCTTGGATGAGATGGGATTAAGATATACTGGATCTGGGCCCAAGGCTAGTTCGTTGGCGATGGATAAGTTCAGGTCAAGATTGGTGTTTTCCCGTTTGGGATTGTCTGATATCTCTTGGATCCTTGTGGATAAGGATTCTGTAAGGGTGCCAGAGTTTGCCCTTCCTTGGGTGGTTAAACCAGTGAATGCGGGTTCGAGTGTGGGACTTTCACTAGTAAGGAATGAAGAAGAATTCTACCCTGCGCTGGATCAGGCTTTTAGGTTTTCGGATAGCGTTTTGGTGGAGGAGTTTATTATGGGGCGAGAGATTACAGTAGGG
This sequence comes from Candidatus Omnitrophota bacterium, assembly GCA_027065215.1. GTDB lineage: Bacteria > Omnitrophota > Gorgyraeia > S143-82 > S143-82 > S143-82. Next base: position 5,221 of record JAMOOT010000371.1, read on the forward strand.
ATAGTTGGAGATAAAGTGTTAGAACCAATAGAAATTGTTCCTAAGGAAAGTGAGATCTTTGATTATCAGAGCAAATACACGAAGGGAAAGACCGATTATATAATCCCTGCACAGATTTCAGAAGAGTTAAGGGCCCAGGCAAAGTGTGCTGGCAGAAGGGCTTATGATGAGTTAGGTTGTCAGGGATATGGCAGGGTAGATATGATTGTAGATTGGCAAGGTAGAATCGTGGTCTTGGAGGTCAACACCCTTCCT
>JAMOOT010000372.1 GCA_027065215.1 Candidatus Omnitrophota bacterium
TTCTCCCAAGAGAAATCACACACTGATCTAATCTTTTCCTCCAACAACTGTCCCTCACACAGAACACAGACTGCCAAAGAACCCAACTCTCCAAGACCTAATTCTCCAAATATAGCCTGCCCCCTGGCAAACAACCAATCTCCCCACACTATTGCTGAAGATACTCCAAACCTACGATATAAACATTCTCTACCCCTCCTACTTTCATCCCCATCCATTATGTCATCGTGGATAAGGGAAGCAAGGTGAATCACTTCTGTCCCTAAACTTACCCGCTTAGCCAAATCCCACCAATCCCCCCCTATAACCTTTCTGATTTCATCCCTAAGGGCTGAATAAGTGCAAAATATCATCTTCGATCGCAGAAACTTTCCCACCCATAGAGAAGAAATAAAGTTATTCTCCTGCTCAAGTTCAGGTAAGGGAATCCTTATTTCTTCCTTTAAATTAGCCTTTAACTCATCTAAGAAGAGAGCAAATTCCTTTTCAGTTCTTTCCACCTTTTCTCTACCCCTCTGTCACCCAAAAACTCCATTGTCATCAAAAATCCGTCCCTAATCGAACTTGCCTTACCTAACAAAAACAAAGCAAGAGATGCATTCATAGCGACCAAGACACGAAATCCCAAGCATTCTTTCCCTTGTAAGAAGGCAAGAAACTCCTCTTTGGCCTTCTCTACCGAAGAAGGGAAACAATCTCTTTTGTGCAACTTATTCAACAATTTCTTATCAACCACATCTTCAGGAGAAAGATCAAGTGAATCCACTTGGCCATCCTTAACAACCTTCACCTGCAAATGGGAAAATGGATGAAACTCATCTAATCCATCTTCTGAAGAAAAAACAAGCCCAGATCTTCCTAAGCGTCTTAGGACATTAACAAACATATCTAACAACGCCGGAGAGGAAACCCCTATGATTTGATTCTTAACCTTAAACGGATTAGCCAATGGCCCAGCCAGATTAAACACGGTTCTTATCCCCAATTCCTTTCTCACTTGAGCAAAGGCCTTCATAGGTGGGAAAAAGAAAGGGGCAAACAGAAAACCAAAACCAACCCCTTCAAACAATGAAATACAATTTTCGGGGGAAATATCTTGTGGCCAACCCGAGAGAAAAAAGACATCTGCGCTTCCAAGTTTTCCACTTGCAGAACGATTCCCATGCTTGGCAACCCGATTGCCCATAGCCCATAGGGCAATCGCCACTGCAGATGATACATTATATTTCAGTTTTCCTGACCCTCCCGTGCCACAAGTATCTATCGCATCGCAAGGCCCATAGTCTATTGCGCACAATCTATAAAGGGCCTGCACAACCCCAAACAACACCTCCTCATCTATTCCCCGCACTGCCAAGGCAGCCAAAACCGCCCCTGCCTGAACTTGCGAAAACTGGCCACCCACCACTCCCTCTATAAAAGAGGCCAAATCTGCGCTTGAAACCTCATCTTGATTAACTATCTTCCTTAACAGATGCACTGTCCCCTCCTCGATATATCATAACATTTGCAACCTCTAATGTAACCAATCCTTCTCTTATAAGCGGGTCTATCACTGCCAAAAAGCCCTCTATTTTTTCCCTTTCATCAACAATCTCTACAACCACAGGCAGATCATCGCTGAGACGAACCAGTTTAGTAGAATGCACACGCTTATCAGTACCAAAGCCCATAATCCCTCGAAATACCGTTGCCCCAGCAATCCCTTCGTTATGAGCAAGGAGCACAATCTGCTCGTACAAAGGGCGGCCAGAAGGTGCCCGACTTGACTCGTTTAAAAATATACGCATCAAAATACCTTCACTCATACTACCCCCTAATCCAAAATACCAATCCCTTTGCAAATACCAACCCCAAAAAACAGAGCAAAATAGCCAAGACATTATTTAACAATACATTCCCCACCGCATAAATAATCTCTCCATCTCTCAACAAAGAGACCGACTCAAAGGCAAAAGAAGAAAACGTAGTAAACCCACCCAATATCCCTATCAAAAAACCCATTCTCATCTCAGATGAAATAGAAAACAAGGAATAAAATAATTCTGAAGAAACTCCAATCGCAAAAGACCCCAACAGATTAACCGCCAAGGTCCCCCAAGGGAAAGTAGGGCCCAATATAGAATATATCCAACCCGAGACCCAAAAGCGTAGAATTGAACCAATCCCTCCACCTAAAAACACCATCCAATAAGCCATCTAAAAACTCCATTCCAACGAAGAAACAAACCTAATATCATTCTTTTTCCTATCTCCTTCTGGATCAGAAGAATATTCATCCAACAAGGACAACCTAACTGCCAATCCCTCTTTCAGAGGAAAACTTAAAGAGGTTTCTGATCGTAATCGATATGCACCATCTTCCAAGGAAGGATAAAACGTCATTAACTGTCTAAGGATCGAACCAGAATCACACTTATGCTCTATCATTCCAGATATAACACTTACCAAACCATCCTCGTTCTCACTGCCATAGTAGTCAACCAACTCCCATCCTAAGGATGCCTCCAACATAAGTTTAGTAGGAAAGGTATCAGAAAACCAATATCCTAATCCAACCGAAGGAAGAGATCGCAACCTAACGCCTGCAAACCGATCATGTTCTTCTTCTAACTTACCAAACCAATACCAAGACAAGGACTCTCCAAAACTATAACCTGACCTACCCATAAAGTACGCCTTCCTATCGTCCATTTCTCCATCTGACGTTGAATAATACACTTGTGCCTTCAATGTCTTTTCCCAATCAATCCCTTTGTAGTTTACAAAAACGTTCCCATTAACTGAAACCGAATCAGTATTTCCCTTTCGACGATCTACCCCAATAGAGACCTGTCTCTCTTTTTCTGTTAGCGATTCTGAACGCTTTTCTGCCTTTTCATCTTCGGTAGGCAATATAAGGTCGTCTTTATCCAGAACCAAACGCCCCAAAATCGGGTGTTCTACCACCCACTTATCCGTATCCTTATCTATAATCTTCACTGACAACACATCTCCATTCCTTAACTTTATAGAATCAGCAAACAAGGGAAAAGGAAGGAATAATATCCCCAAAAGCAGAACTAAGACAAGAAAAGACACCTTCACAATGGCCACCACCTCACAACTATACTACGATTACCCTGCCAATTCTTCTTGAAAATTTTATCAGACCACACCTAAAAAGCAAACCTCTAAAAAATGATAAATATAGGAAGGCATAATATGTTGTCCAAACCTATGGGACGAGACTATCCGGCCACTTTTTAATTAGGGACCAAAGTTATTGCAACACGAGCAGGTTTAAAGTTAACACCTGATCTTGGAGAATTAAACCTAACTCTGACTTCATCATCCTCCGGTGTAACCACATATGTCCCTTGCTGCCCATTCCTATGCCACCTACCTACCCCTCTTACTGGCCGAATATCAAACGATCCTCCACGCAATTTAGTACACGACATCTTCCACCCGCTACCATTGGTCTCTAACCTTGCTGTTACTTCTACTCCGTCCTGAGAAGAATAAACTCTACCAACAGGCCGTTTAACAGCCACTCTGGCAGATTGAACTTGAGGGACTATTACCTTGATTCTTATTTGGCGGGTAATCGTCTTTGCGTTTGCCCCTGTGGCCCCCATCACCAGCGCCCCTATCAGGAGACCTGCCATCCATCTCATCTCAACCTCCCCGTTGGCCTCTCCTGTCCCTGCATCTGGAAGTATAATTTGACTTTTTAAAAAATCAATAAAACGATTTCTTTTGAATCAAAATTTGGGCAGAAAAAACCAACTTAACTTAGTTCTAACCAAAACAGCGAATTAAGTCTTAAACTGGATATGCAAAGATGGGGTATTTATCAACCTTCAAACAACACCTACAGAGGATTAAGATTAAAATTGAAACAAAAGTAAAATCAAAAGGTTCGGTCATTATCAGCAAACACATTCCTGCCGTTCACCGAAAACCAGTTCAACGATATATATCCGCTTCTACATCTATTCAAGACATCAAAAAACTCCATATCTTACCTTTTCCCTTTTCAAGCATCGGATACACCTTTACCGCGCACCGTTTAGCTCGGGTTAATATCTCGAAATCTGTTATAGGATTACCAACTTTAAACTCAGTAGGGCCGTGTTGTCTCTCTCCCTTAAATTCTCCCGGTCCTCGCAATATCAAATCAACCTCAGATAACCTAAAACCATCAGTATATTTTATAAATGCTCCAAGTCGTTTCTTGGTAGTCTCACTCTCTGTATCTGAAACAACAACACAGTATGACTCATGCTCTCCGCGACCTATCCTCCCTCTTAACTGATGCAATTGAGAGAGGCCAAACCTTTCCGCATGTTCTATAACCATTACCGTAGCATTGGGGACATCTATTCCCACTTCTATCACTACCGTAGCAACCAATATATCTATCTGCCCCTCATAGAATCTTTTCATTACTGCCTCTTTTTCTTGTGGGGGCAACTTTCCGTGAATTAGGCCAAGAGACAAATCAGGAAATATTTCCTTCTTCATCCTCTCATACATCTCCTCTGCCGCCAGTAGATCCACAGTATCGGATTCACTCACCAATGGATAAACCACATAGACCTGTCGACCTTCTTTAACCTTCTCCCGAAGAAATTTGTACAATCTATCACGCTTATCTGATGTAATCCAAACTGTCTTTACGGGTTTTCTACCGGGAGGCAGGGAATCAATCACAACCAAATCCAAATCCCCATACAAAGTCATAGCCAAAGAGCGCGGAATAGGTGTAGCCGTCATAACCAACAGATCAACCTCTGGGCACTTTCTTGCAAGATCCATTCTTTGCCGCACACCAAAACGGTGCTGCTCATCAATAATTGCAAGGCCAAGTTTAGCAAATTCCACATCAGATTGAATCAATGAATGGGTACCGAATACCAACAAAGGTTCCCCCTCCTTCAATCGCCTCAACAATCTTTGCCTATCCCTTTTCTTAGTCGATCCGGTAAGTAAAGCAACTGTATCCTCGGGGAACAAGGGGAGCGTTCGAGAAAAATGCTGTTGAGCCAAAATTTCAGTAGGAACCATAAAGGCAACTTGATATCCAGAACCCACAACCAAAGCCGCTAAGTAAAGCGCAACCACAGTCTTACCAGAGCCTACATCTCCTTGAAGAAGACAATTCAGCACTCTATTTTCTTTAAAATCAGAAAGCATCTGATTAATAGCAGACCTCTGTGCTTCAGTAAACTCAAATGGTAACTGGGAAATAAAATACTCCAAAACCGGATTATCTATTAATTGATAACTGCAGCGCCTCCCAGTTCTAACCTTTCGCTTGTTTTGTTCTATCTGCAGGGAAAAAAAGAAAAACTCTTCAAACACAATTCTGTCTTTGGCCTGTTTTAATTGCTC
>JAMOOT010000373.1 GCA_027065215.1 Candidatus Omnitrophota bacterium
ACAAATTTTACAACTGAGGCAACTTTCTCTTTCGAAGGACGCCTCACAAGATAGAGAGTATATACTAAACTCATAATATTCATCGCTACACTTGCATCCTCTCTATCTACCACACTGTACAATAAATCTATTACCTTAAACCAATATTCTTCCAAATCCTTCCCACTATTTATTATACCTGTTAACATTGTCACGAATTTGATAACCCATCTTTTCCTAAGATTTGCCTCACTAAATTTATCATACCCAGTCCATCTAAATCTTTTCTTTAATAGGCCTACCATTTCTTGTAATGATTCTTGAGTAACCTGATCTATCACCGCAGTATAAAATACCCTTAAAATACTCTTTACATATCTAATGTCTCCTTTATATCTTCTCCATTCGAATTCTTTTTTCAAATATGATAATAAAGCCCTACAATCTTTCACCGGCACCTTCCTCATTGCTAACGGATAAAATACAATGAGAATCTGTTTCATATATATGAAATCCTTTTTATTTGTCACCCAATCAAACTCCGTCTTTAGATACGACAATAATTCCTCACAATACTTAACCGAGGCCTTTCTTATGGCTATGTTATAAAATACAATCATCATCTGCTTCATATATTCGATATTATCTTTATACTTTTCCCAATAAAACTCCTTCTTTAGATACGACAATAATCCTTTATAATACTTATCTGAAATATTCTTCATCGCTATCTCATAAAACACAATCATCATCTGTTTCACATATTCGATATTGTCTTTATACCTTTCCCAATCAAACTCCTTCTTTAAATACGACAATAATCCTTTATAATACTTATCTGAAATATTCTTCATCGCTATCTCATAAAACACAATCATCATCTGCTTCATATATTCGATATTGTCTTTATACCTTTCCCAATCAAACTCCGCCTTTAGATACGACAATAATTCCTCACAATACTTAACCGAGGCCTTTCTCATAGTTATGCTATAAAATACAATCATCATCTGCTCCATATATTCGATACTGTCTTTATACCTTTCCCAATCAAACTCTTTCTTTAGATACGACAATAATTCCTCACAATACTTAACCGAGACCTTTCTCATGGCTATGTTATAAAATACAATCATCATCTGTTTCGTATATTCGATATTGTCTTTATACCTTTCCCAATCAAATTCCTTCTTTAAATACGACAATAATCCTTTATAATACTTATCTGAAAACCTATGTTTTGCTATCTGATAAAACACAATCATCATCTGTTTCACATATTCGATATTGTCTCTATGCTTTTCCCAATAAAACTCTTTCTTTAGATACGACAATAATCCTTTATAATACTTATCTGAAAACCTGTGTTTTGCTATCTGATAAAATGCAATCATCATCTGTTTCACATATTCGATATTGTCTCTATGCTTTTCCCAATAAAACTCTTTCTTTAGATACGACAATAATTCCTCACAATACTTAACCGAGACCTTTCTCATGGTTATGCTATAAAATACAATCATCATCTGTTTCGTATATTCGATATTGTCTTTATACCTTTCCCAATCAAACTCCTTCTTTAAATACGATAATAATCCTTTATAATACTTATCTGAAAACCTGTGTTTTGCTATCTGATAAAACACAATCATCAGCTGTTTCACATATTCGATATTGTCTTTATGCTTTTCCCAATAAAACTCTTTCTTTAGATACGACAATAATTCCTCACAATACTTAACCGAGGCCTTTCTCATGGTTATGCTATAAAATACAATCATCATCTGTTTTGTATATTCGACATTATCTTTATACCTTTCCCAAACAAATTCCTTCTTTAAATGCGATAATAATTCCACACAATAATCCATTGTTAAATTTCGTGTAGATAGCATATAAAACAACGAAATCATTGACATCATATATTCATAGTTGTTGCTATATTTGTTCCACTCAAATTCATTCTTTAAAAACTTAATCCAATTCTCTAATTCTCTGCTTGCTTCATCTAAGATCTCCTTCCTTAAAACCAACCTCCCTATCATTGTCATAAACCTTCTGACAAACTCAACATCTTTTCCATAATCATTCCACCTGAACTCTTGTTTCAATCTATGAATCAGCCTTCTCACTTCATCTATATCTCTATTTTTCATCATCAAATTCTTGACCAAAACTAAAGCCCTATCATATTCTTCTTTTCCTTTCCAATTACCACCTCTAAATTCATCTTCTATTAATTCTACTAATTCCCTGGCCTTTAAACTATTAACCTCACTGTTTCTCAAACTCACAAGTATGTCAAAGAAAACACATCTTTTCCCTGCCGACTCCATCCACCTGCGCATATATCTATATACATCCCTTATATCTTCCTCTCTTAAATTACTTATTCTACAAGCAAGTATCAATTTCATTACGTCCTTATAACTCATACCCCATTCTCCTATCCCTACCTCATTTATCATCAAATCTATCTTCTTTTTTATTTCCTCTTCCTCTAAAGAACGATCCAAATTGTCCGAGATTCTCTTTAAAAACTCTTCATTTGCCTTTCTACCTATATCCATCCCTAATCTTTCACATCCATATCTATACAACTCCCAAAAACTCATCAACTTCCTCATCCTCGTGCTTGTCTCATACTCTATTATCTTCCTTAATATCCTAAACTTATACTCCCACATAGCCTCCCACATCTGGCCTGTTTCTCTAATAAATTCCACTATCTCATCTGTATCTAATCCTTTACTCTTGCCTTTTAAAAACACCTCAAATACGTCTTTTAGCATCGTTATCTTATTCTTAATATCGATACCACTACTCATTAAGTAATTCCTTATCTCTCCTATCCCCTCTTCTCCTAATCCAAGTCCAACTATCACGAACCATACTCTCTCTTTTGGTTTGAGACATTTCCAATCCAGACCTAATATATGCTCATCACTGATTATCTCTTTTACTCGATAGAGGACTCTATCAACTAATTTATGTATACTAACATCTTTAAATTCATCTATTCTCAATCTTATCTTACTCTGCCATAATACATACTTTATCAGCTCGCCATCTATCTTCTTTTTATCACAAACCCTATTCAATACACTCCTTCCTATTTCTATATATGGTTTATATGATTTTTTCAATCCTATGAAGAATGTCTTCGACAGCCCTTTATATCTCTTAATACCGTATTCTGCAAACAACTCCTTCAATTCCTTTGAAAGAATATCAACACCATCTTCTCCTAAAGAAGAATTACTCATATCTACACCAGTTTTATACTGTTCATGAATAGCAAAGCACGACTCCATTATGCCCTTCTTTATATAAAATCTTCTCAGATTGGCTGGTGGATGAGAGAATGAAGAAGGGAATGATAATTTGTTATCTATCTGGGAATCTCGTGATAAGCCAGCCAATAGAAACCCTGCCCAGTAATCTGCCATCAGTTCTCTATACCACATTAACCCCATAGACAAATGCAAAAAGAACATATAGCCTACTACAGCAGCTATCCAGAACTTAGATCCGATACTCGCTATAGAATACAATCCAAGTTTGAGTAAAACAAACTGAATCGGTATAGCAACCAATGCCTGCCACCCCACAAAATTTCCCAATTGGTTAGATGCTTGTATCCAATGCTGGACCCAATGAGATACCTTCTCATGACCCAACTCATGAGCCGTTATAAGAAGTAATGGATCGTAATCCTGTCCGCGTAGATCAGCTATTATAGATACCTCCTTGCTAATATCTGACCCTTTAAAGGCAGTACGACGTCCATTCCAAAATAGATGATTTTCATGATGATAAATCCATAGATTTACCTTATCATCCAAACCTATAGTCTTTGCCCTATCAAGCAGATCAAGTAAGACATTGGCTTTTTCTGTCAATAAATCTTCAGAAACATCCCATTTATTTGAAATATAAATCTTAGGAGTTTCATCTATATTACTGACAAGAAAAGACAATTTAGCCCCAACCTGGCAAGACAAAAAGGTGTCTAACTCAATCAGAGAAGAAGGGATCTTGATCTCGGTTCTCTCAACTTGGAGGCTGGAATCAGGATAGATTTCCCCTTCATAGGTTCTGTACCCCCCCCTATCAGAGGCAAAAATCTCATTCTCTAAAGTATTAACCGAAGATGATACCCAGGGATACAAAGCCCACACTAATTTCTCACTTGGGTCAATATCTAAAAGAGAGGATAAAGAAGCAAATGAAAAGACAAAAACACTCCCCTTATCCTCACAAGCGTTTTGATATACCCGTGAGAGACTCAAATCTGCTTTGAGTAGGGCATCCATCCCAATCCTCTGGAGATCCATCTTGCAAGATGGGGGGCCATGAATGAGGCCTTTTCGCGTCGCAAAATATCTATAGACTGGCTGATAATCATCAAAACCGATATGTCGGGAAATCACTAAGGTGAGGCCCCCTGATATGTTTGGCAATTCGATTGTAGATAAAGAAGAAGAGGTAAAAGACAACGAGGATCTTTTAGCAGGGGCCATTGGACCGTGAGACTTAACCGGAGGGATATCTTGTTTTCGAGATCGAGTAGGTACAGCCTCAGGTTTCAGTCTATAATCTAAATCACATATTACTACAGGTTCCCCATTTACCTCATTTCCAATCAAATAAGAATCCCATCCCTTTTCCCTTAACAGCATATATAGAGAATTGATGATTTGTCGAGGTAGCGGAATTATCTTTTCTATCCAGAATCTTCTATGGCCTAAAATTCCTCTCTTTATATCTGACATTTTCCCAATATTTTTCTCCAATCTACATCCTAATCTCACCCCCGTTACTCCCAACCCAAGGCCTCCAAGTCCAATCCTGTTTATCTGACTTAACTCTTCTCCCCGAGTCATACCACTGGAAGAGAATTGAGCATAATATTCTTCCCTCACTTCCTTCTCTATCTCTCTACTCCGCTTCATTATCTCTCCCTTTACATCCTCCGCTACCAACGGGGAGGATGGTTTGAAGGATTTATCCTCTTTCTTTCCGTTATCTTTTTTACTTCTTTTCCTTCCCTTAGTAACATCGGACTCCATTTCTATACTTCCCTGTGAAAAACTCTTAAATCCTAACTCATCCCACTTTTTCTTCAAATTGTCTCTTATCTTCCAATAAAAGCCATCTCTCCCTCTCGAACTATTTCTCAATTTACCCCAAATCCTATTGGATACTAACCATCCCTTTATTGAGGGGATCCAATGGGAGAACCGCACCCTCTCAGAAAACAATCCCTCCGATTCTCTCTCACAATAATCTCCATAATATTCTGGTAAACGCAATAATCCCTTAGGAGGAACCACCTTGTGTATTATCTCATCTG
>JAMOOT010000374.1 GCA_027065215.1 Candidatus Omnitrophota bacterium
ATTCAAATATTATATCAGGATTCCGCGGGCCATCAAACACAACCACAATACGATTGTGTTTAGAAAAACTTATTGGATGACGCAATAGATAACGAAGAAATGAACGCCGCAAATCTTCACCTCTCAACTTTAACTTCCCAATAACATTATAGGCATCCAAAACAAAAAGCATATTAAAAAACCGCACTTAATTAAAGAGGGACCTCAACACAACTGGTATTGCCTCAATAATATCTCGGGCCACCAAACTTACTACTGTCTTCTCTTTTGCCGCTATATCCCCTGCTAAACCGTGAAGATATACTGCCGAAGATAACGCCAAGAATCGATCCTTGATCAAAGAAAGAAAAGCAGTAACAACCCCTAATAGGACATCGCCAGAGCCAGCGGTTGCCATACCTGGATTACCGGTAGAATTGACAAAGATATCTCCTTCTGGGCCTGCTACTACCGTATCTTTCCCTTTTAAAACAACCCATGTAGAATGCTCCTTGGCATACTTTAAGGCTAATTCTTCACGATTCGCCTTTATTTCAGGAATCGGAAGATTAAGAAGATAAGAAAATTCACCTAAATGAGGAGTAATCACCTTACCATTAAAAAGAAATTCCTGCCCTTTCAGTAACCGTAAGGCATCTGCATCAATAACCACTGGGATCCTATGCGAGTCAGAGACTGAAAGGATATACTCAAGCCCTTCTTTTGTCTGCCAATCTAAACCAATTCCTGGGCCAATACCAAGAGAGGTAATCTTAGAAAAATCAATATTATCTGGAACCTCCTTAAGAGCATTGACTACCTCAAATATCGCCTCTGGGACCAAAACTGAACAAGTGGATACCACTTCAGGATATGAGGCCAAGATAACCTTTCCAAGCCCACTTCGAATAGCAGCATAAGTAGACAATGCCGCACAACCACGAGCATTATAAGATCCTGAAACAATCAATCCAGTACCATAATCTCCCTTATGACTGTCCGAACTCCGTTGATTCAGTTGCACCAGAGTTTCCAGAACCTTCTTCTTCACCTATTTCTTCCTCCACCATAAGATTTTTATATAGTAAATAAACCGTGCCTATCGTAAAACACAAAATAAAGGGTTGAAATCCTACATAAATGATTCCACCAACCAATACTCCTATTACCTTATGCAACAAACTCAATAAAACACCAACTACTGCCCCCATTCCATAGACAATCAAAGATACCAATACACTACAAACCAACACAGATAATACCAATCTAACTATCAACCAAAACCTTTCTCTCGATGCCTGCCAACTCTCTACCATCCCTGTTATAACCGGACGGTCTCCAATAAAGATATGGTAAGGGGCCAAAACAAGTCTAACACCGACATAAATGATACATATAATCCCCATAAAAACCAAGAGCCCACTTATTATCACTCCTAATTTCGCACTCACCATTGACAGGCCTAATCCAATTGCTGCACTCATTATTCCAAAGATAATCATCAACAACATCCCCAAGAGAAACAGTATCATTCCCATCCCAATACTCCTAAGCAAGTTTTTATTAGCAAATGTCACTGCCTCTCGCCAACTAACATCCTTCTTATCTATTCCTTCACAAACAATCTTCAATTCAAAGAGAAACATCCAAGAACCCAATATCAGCAAGATTATCCACCAAATCGTAAAAATTATTTCTTTACCCAAATTACTTCCTCCCGTCCCTTCAAAAAAGAAACGCGAAACTACGGCTAAAACCCAGTTAAATCCTGAGATCACACACAACGGCCAATAAATCTTTTGCAGATCACGAGAAAAGACAATCCCAAAGACATCACCAAATATCTTACGAACTGAAACCCCTTTTTTATCGTTCATCCTCCCCTCCTATTTGTTAAACATCCTCAAAAACCACCTTACCTGATTTTATTGTAAGGAGAACCTTCCCTTTTAGAACTTTTCCGAGGAATGGAGAATTTTTCCCTCGAGAAAACAGCGATTTAGCCTCTACCCTCCATTCTCTTTTAGGGTCAATTACTACCAAGTCCGCAATATTGCCTTCTGTTAAATCTATTGGACTCAAGCCCAGTATCTCCCGTGGACGATCACAACAGAGTCGCTTTACATCCCTCCAAGTCAACTGCCCAGAATTCACAAAATAATGAACTACTGCTGACAACCACGTTTCCAATCCAACCACACCAAATGGAGATAACTCAAACTCCAACTCCTTTTCCCAATCAGGATGAGGAGCATGATCTGTTGCAATGCAATCGATTTTACCCGATTTTATTGCCCTTAACAAGGTTTTGCGATCTTGCTCGCGTCTTAATGGTGGATTCATTTTAAAATTCGTGGGATATCCTTCTACATCTTCCTCTGTAAATATCAAATAATGAGGAGCAGTCTCACAGGTAATTAAGTGAGGATAAAAACGTTTATACCGCGAAATAATTTTAACCGATCGGCCAAGAGATATATGACAGATATGTACTCTTGCGCCCACATAAGTTGCTATTTCCAAATCCCGCAATATACCTATTGTTTCACTTATCTCCGGAATCCCTCTTAAACCTAACCGAAGGCTTACATCCCCCTCATTCATTACACCACCTTCAGAAAGGGAAGGGTCTTCACAGTGCACCATTACCAAAAGCCCTACAGTCTTTGCATATTCAAAGGCATACCGCATAAGCCGAGCGGACTCAACCGATTTTCCATCCTCCGAAACCGCTACTGCACCAGATTGTTTTAATTGGGCCATTTCAGTAAGAATCTTACCCTCTTGCCCCATTGTAATAGAGGCCACAGGATATATATCAATCAAACCAATCCGTTTCGCCTCCCTTATTAAATAAGAAACTATAGCGGGATTATCCACCACCGGATTGGTATTAGGCATCGTACAAGCCATAGTAACCCCACCATGAACTGCGGCCTTGGAGAACGATTCTAATGTCTCCGACTCATCACTACCCGGTTGACGCGAATGGGTATGGATATCACACAAAGAAGGTAACAAAACTGCTCCATCCAAATCATAGACTTTATCAGCAGAGATAGACAAAGAAGGGGCGATACGTACAATACACCCCTTCTCTAAGAGCACATCAGCCCGATTTTCCCCCAAAATATCTACTCCACGCAATAACACCCTCATCTCCGCACCACCGTACTTATCAAATAAAGTATAGCCATTCGTACCGCCACTCCATTGGTCACCTGTTCCAAGATAATAGATCTATCACCATCAGCCACCATAGGAACCATCTCTATTCCCCGATTCACTGGCCCAGGATGCATAATAACTGTCTTAGAAGACAACCTTCCCATCCTTTCTTCCGTCATACCATATAACCGATGGTACTCCCGCAAAGAAGGGAACAAACCACTGTTCTGGCGTTCTCTCTGAATCCGCAAAAATATTACTGCATCCTTATCTATAAGTGCTTCATCCAGATTTGTATAAACTCTGGCGAACTTATCAATTCCCTTGGGCATAAGAGTAAGCGGGCCACATACACTAACTTCTGCCTTCATCTTTCTCAATCCCCAGATATTACTTCGCGCCACTCGAGAGTGAAGGATATCACCGACAATCAAGACCCTTAAGCCCTCTATACGACCAAACCTCTCCTGCATAGAGAACATATCCAACAAGGCCTGGGTAGGATGCTCATTTATACCATCGCCAGCATTTATCACTCCCACATCCGCCAATCTTTTAGCCAAAAGATGAGGAGCACCTGCAATAGAGTGCCTTATCACGATAATCTCGCACACCAAAGAGCGTAAATTCTTGGCCGTATCCAACAATGTCTCGCCCTTTATCACACTGCTAACAGAAGAAGATATATTGACCGTATCTGCACTCAGACGCTTCTCCGCTAACTCAAATGAAACCCGAGTCCTGGTAGAAGGCTCAAAAAAAAGATTAGCCACTGTCCATCCCTTTAACGTGGGAACTTTCTTTACCTCGCGAAATAAAAGAGGTTTAAACGACTTAGCCGTCTCTAATATTGCGGCAATCTCTTCTCGAGAAAGGTCCCTTAATCCCAACAGGTCTTTTCTCTTCCAGACACTCATCTCAGGACCACCCTATCTTGCCCATCTACCTCTTTTAACTCCACATATACCCGCTTTTGGCCCGGGTCTACATCCACTCCAACTATATCCGGGCAAATTGGCATCTCTCTTCCTGGTCGGGAAACCAACACAGCCAACCTTATAGCCGAAGGTCTTCCTACATCTAATATAGCATCCAAAGCCGCTCGAACTGTTCGACCAGTAAACAATACGTCATCTACTAAAACTACTACCTTGTCCTGAATATTTGGTATCTTGCTTTCCCGCACTTGAGGGAAATCAAACCTTCGGACAAAATCATCTCGGTATAAGTTTATATCTATCTCACCCAACGGTAGATTCAACCCATAAATCCGTTTTATATAGCGATGAATCCTCCGAGCCAAATACACACCACGGGTATAAATCCCTACAATAACTACATCCTCCAAATCAGATAGGCGGGAAATAGGAACTGCCAGGCCCTTTTTTAGAACCTCCCGAAGGCCATTTTCATCCAGCAAAACCTTTTCTCTACCCATTCAAAATAGGTTACCATACAATCCAAAGATCCTCAATAGAATCTATAAACACCCAAAAACCAAAATCTTACCCCTTTGTTTTCGCTCAGGCACTCCTTGTGAAAAAACAATATTTCAAAAAATCAAAATCGAATTCAAGCAAATTTGAAATCTTACTTTCTACCCTCACTTATATCACACTCCGATAAGTCCACTGTCTTTGGACAGGCATTCAAATCCAACATCTAACCTATTTAATTTGTCTCATCTCCATCTCCCCAACGGCTCTTGCTCCACTATCTATGTTTATCCCCACCAAATATATCTCCCTACCCGCCCCCTCATACTTCTCCCAATACCTCCTCTCCTCTATCTGCTTTATTGCTGGTTCTTGGGCGTCGGTCTTTATCTCCACCACATATACCTTATCCCTCGCCAGCACCACTATATCCGCCCTGCCCCTCCTGCTCACATCCTCTCCCCTCACCTCATAGCCCGTGGACATAAAAAACGAAAACAAGACACTTGCATAATACCCTTCATACTGACTAATCGGATTATTTGTGTGATAGTGATATGGGATGGACTCAAATAACCTCTTCACCCACCCTTTTATCCCTTCTATATCCCCTCTTTCCAATGCTAAATACAATCCACTCTTTATTTCACTTCTATCCCTCTCTTTTATCTCAAACATATAATCCAGTATCACATTGTTCAAACTTATACGTACCTCTTTATTCGGCACCTTTAACCTGTAATTTACCTCCC
>JAMOOT010000375.1 GCA_027065215.1 Candidatus Omnitrophota bacterium
GGGTCGTACCGTTTCCCTGAAAACTTGCTTACCTTACCTCCAGCGCACCTGACGATAAGCGCACCGGCCGAGGTATCCCAAGGTTTCAGATCCAATTCCCAAAACCCGTCCAACCTCCCACAGGCAACATAGCACAGATCAAGGGCAGCAGAGCCGTCTCTTCTGATGCCCTGAGAGGCATAAAGGAAATCAATAAAGTGCTGGATATTGTTATCCCCTTTTGTCTCTCGGAACCGATAGGCAAAACCAGTGCAAACTAATGCCTGCGAAAGTTTGGAAATCCTTGAGACTGTGATAGTCTTTCCGTTGAGAAATGACCCATCTCCATCTGAAAAAAACAATTCATCTCTAAGAGGATCATAGACCACTCCTAAAAGAGGTTTTTTCCCCTTCATCAAGGCGATTGATGTGCAGAATACAGGATAACCGTGGGCATAGTTGTTTGTCCCATCAAGTGGGTCTATAGCCCAATAGATTCCAAGCGGTTTAAAATTGCTGTGTTCTTCTTCGGCAAGAAAACCAAAATCAGGCCACATGCGAGATAACTCTTCTTTATACATAGATTCTATCCAAAGATCCACTTCGGTAACCAGATCTTTTTCACCTTTCTCCCTCACTCTGGCCTGTCCCAACTTTTTCACCATATACTCACCGGCAATGCGAGCCAGCGGAATCACCTGCTTCAATATCTGCCTTATCTGACGCGTGCTTATGCCCTTGTTCATATTATCTTCTCTCCCCGAATCAGATCCTTAAACGATTCTCTTTTTCTTATTAAAAAGACCTTATCTTTATCTACCATTACCTCAGCGGGTCGAGGTCGCGAGTTATAATTGCTGGCCATAACAAACCCATAGGCACCAGCGCTAAAGACTGCCAAGATATCTCCCCTATCTACCACAGGCAGGTCCCTGTCTTTGGCAAAGAAATCACCTGATTCACATATCGGACCAACCACATCCGCAACCATCCTATCCCTTGCCCTATCTTCTATGGGCCAGATAAAGTGATAGGCCTTGTATAGAGAAGGTCTAATGAGGTCATTCATCCCGCCATCCACTACAACAAAATTCTTTGCCGGTGTTCGTTTCACGTATATCACCTTGGTCAAAAATATCCCTGAATTCCCTGCAATAAACCTTCCGGGTTCCATTATCAATCTCAGACCAAGGGACTTAATCGCGGGTAAGACTCGCTCAGCAAATCTGTCCGCAGTATCTGGCCTCTCGTCCTTATACCTTATCCCCAATCCCCCGCCAATATTTAAATATTTCAACCTTGGCTTATAAGATTGAATGCGGGATATAAATTGCTTGACCTTTTCCAAGGCAGTCAAATATGGACGTGTATCTATTATCTGCGAACCGATGTGTATATGCAGACCTACTATCTCTACATTAGGGTATCTTCTTTTATTAGCAAATATGGTCTCAGCAGTGTAGAGATCTATCCCAAACTTATTCTCCTTCTTGGCAGTAGTGATGTAGTCATGGGTTCGGGCGTCCACATCTGGATTTATCCGCAAGGCCACCTTCGCCTTTTTCCCCATCTTTTGAGCCACATTGTTTATTAACCACAATTCTGCCTCTGACTCCACGTTGAACATCAATATCCCCCAATCCAAGGCCAACCTTATGTCTGCCTCGTCCTTCCCTACGCTGGCATACACGACCTTCCTGGGGTCAGCCCCTATTTGCTGGACACGAAAGATCTCTCCAGAAGAGACCACATCAAACCCTGCACCACACTGACGCAGGGTGTCCAATACCGCCAGATTGGAATTGGCCTTCACAGAATAACATATAATCGGCCTGACCTCTTTAAATGCCTCTTTCAACCGATAAAAGTGGTCTTTAAAGGTGTTGCGACTGTATAGATACAGGGGGGTCCCATACTTCGCAACCACATCCCTGACCCGCACATCTTCACAATATAGTTCCCCATCACGATACTCAAACCTGTGCATACATCAAACCTCCCGCTCCACTAACTCAAGACCGAAGTCCAATACTCTATCTGGGCCAACACCCGTTCCTTTGCTGTGCCGTTATACGATCGTTTACTATCCACTGAGCGTTTGGGACTAAATATCGCCCTATATTCCTCATCTGATAGATCTATACCCAAGATCTTTTCCCGCTCTGTCCTATCTACATCCCTCAATCGCATGCCCCTCTCCTCGCTGAGCCTGATCAATCTACCGACTGCCTTATGGGCAGAGGCCCTATCCACTCCCCTTTTTATCAATTCCTCCATAAGGTCGGTCGCATATAGATAATCGTTTTCCAATACCTCATTTATCCTCTCCTGTTTCACTCCCATCCCCCTCACAATCTCCTTCATCACATCTATCATGGGAATCAATTCATCCAGTGTAGAGAAAAATATCTCCTTATCCTCCTGAAGGTCTCGATTGTAGGTCATTGGCAAGGCCTTCAGGAGTAGGGAAAACTGCTGTTTGGCACCGATCACCTTTCCCGCCCTTGCCCGAATAAGTTCCAATGCATCGGGATTCTTTTTGTGGGGCATAATACTGGAACCGGTGCAAAATCCCTCTGGCAGGTTTAGAAAGCCAAACTCACTTGAGGAGTATATAATCCAATCCTCGGCCATTCGAGACAATAACAAGGCAACCCGCTCCATAATGTAGAGTGCATCCAAGAAATAATCTCGATTGGCGATCGCATCCATACTGTTGAGGTAGGGCGCTTTCAAGCCCAACTCCCTTGCCATAGATTCAGCGTCAAGCCCAATAGAGGTCCCAGATCCTGCACAGGCGGTAAGAGGACAATACTGGTTCTCCACCGTCCAATCTATAAAATCAACTACCCTCTGAAAACCAGAGATAAAAGAAAGTAGATAATGGGACAGATACACAACTTGGGCTGACTGCAAGTGGGTATAGGAGGGGATAATTACATCCGATAACTCTTCTGCTTTCTCCAAAATGGCCCGTTGTAGGCCCCTGATCTTGTCTTTCAATGTGATCAAGATATCCCTGATAGCCAGTATGCTATCACAGGCAACCAAGTCATTGCGACTGCGGGCAGTATGGACCTTATCTGCCAAAACTCCAACTATCTCTCTCAGCGACTCCTGGACAAACGAATGTATATCCTCTTCCTCATAATCCGGTTCCCGATTATAGAGATCCAATATCTTCTTTAATCCTGATTCTATTTTTCTTTGTTCCTGTTCACTTAAAATCCCGGCCTTGGCAAGGGCCTTTACATGAACTAACGTCGCCTTTATATCATAAGGGAACAAAAACCGATCTGCCTTTCTCCCACGCGAGAAATTCCACATCAATTCATCCATCCCCTCTTTAAACCTTCCACCCCAAAATTGTCCTGTCTTTTCCATCCTGCGCCTCTCCTTTCTGATCTGCCCAGGCCCAAAAAAGCCCTACCTCATAAGACACCCTTATCTCCCCAAACCTCCTCCGTAGCCTTCTCTCGGCCCGCCTTATTCGGGAAGGCAAAAGGAGTCTTCGTTCTTTTCTTATACCAGTGCCTCTGACAAATCGCAAGAATTCTAAAAGAGTATTATACTGCGAGACAATAAGTTTTGGTTTAAATTTTACCTCATATCCCGAATTCTCAAGCATAGACATAACCTCTTTCAGAGGCAGGAAATGACTTGCCGGGATATCCAGTTCCAAGGCCCAAGATACCTCCTGCATCGTCTTAGGCCCAAATATTGAAAATGCAAAACACCCACCAACCACAAGATGATCCCTTACATACCTAAATAATCCCTCTAAATCATCTATCCAATGCAAGACAGAATTAGAAAAGATAAGATCAAATCTTCCCAGTTCATCCCAGAAGGAATCCTGAGAAAAATCTGCTACCCTCCACGCACCAAATTCCCTTTTCTTTGCCTGATTAATCATACAAGAACTGGCATCCACTCCCAAAAACCGACCCGGATTAAGTTTTTTATACATCCATTCCGAGACCCGCCCTGTGCCACACCCAAGATCAAGAACCCGCGCCGGACGAAAATCCAAAGGCAGGCCAGAGACCAACTCCACACCCAACTCAAATTGAAGACCGGCGTGTTTATCGTAGAGATGGGAAGATCTGCTAAATTCCTCTATAAGCCCCATTATTGCTCATCACTTCTCGCCCGAGGAGTGGATAAAATTAGACAACAATTCCTTACCGTACTCGGTAAGGATAGATTCGGGATGAAACTGTACTCCCCACACAGGAAACTTGCGGTGCCGAATCGCCATAATCTCTCCGTCTTCAGTCTCAGCAATAACCTTCAAAACCTTAGGAAGGGATTTTCCATCTACAACCAGCGAATGATACCGCGTAGCGACAAACCCTTGAGGAATACGCGCAAATAAAGGATCCCGCTTGTGGTAGATCGCTGACACTTTTCCGTGCATAAGTCGTTTCGCATGCACTATCTTCCCCCCAAAGGCAACCGCAATACACTGATGCCCCAAACACACCCCAAGGATAGGCACCCGATCAAAAACCTCCCGCACCACTTCAATAGAGATCCCAGCCGACTCCGGCCACCCCGGCCCGGGAGAGATGATAATCCTATCCGGACGATACTTCTTAACGAAATCTATTCCAACTTCTTTTGAACGGACAACGCGGGTCTTATAACCTAATTCGCCAATGTATTGGACGATGTTGTAAGTAAACGAGTCATAGTTATCTATCATCAGTAATCGCATCACAAGACCCCATCTTTTATCTTACAATTCTGTGCGATGCTCTGCCCCCTTTATAAGCCTGGCTATATTCTCCCTATGCCGATAAATCACAAGAACCGCCAGACAAGATAGGAATATCCTAAAGACAATATCTATCCTTATTACCCATGCCCCAATGAGGACAATCAAGGCAAACACAATCGAACCAACCGAGACGTAACCAGTAATCCGATACAAGACAAACCAACCTAAAAGCCCGCCTCCTAAGATAAAAATCACCATCGGATAAAACAGGCCCAAGCCAAGGATAACCCCAATCCCGGTGGCCACTCCCTTTCCTCCCTTAAACCCTATATAAAGCGGGAAGATATGGCCTAAGATACCACCCAATCCAGCCAAGGCCAAGACCACTGGTATCTTCCCCCAGATAATCCCTGCCCCAACTACTGAAAACAGGCCCTTTAGCACATCAAGGACAAGCACAGTCCTACCCCACACCTTTCCCAGTATGCGGGAAACATTGGTAGCCCCGATATTTCCACTACCCATCTCCCGTATATCCCTTCCCAATCGCCAGCGAACAACGAGATATCCAAACGGGATAGATCCCAAAACATATCCTAACAAGACC
>JAMOOT010000376.1 GCA_027065215.1 Candidatus Omnitrophota bacterium
TTTACTTGCTGGCCGACGGGGAAGACATATCGCCTTTTTCTCCAAAGCGACCCATCCCTCTATTCCCTTGCCAATAGGCACCCTGCGATTTCCAATCTCACTTTTCCTCCCTCCAGAAATAAACCTGACATATATCTCATTTTTTTCTTCATCAACTAACCACAACCTGGATACCCGAGCATCCAAAGCCTGAGCTATCGTGTTTACCATAAGTTCCAAAAATCCGTCTATAGTAGAAGAGCCAGCCAATCCCTCGCCAATCTTCATCAACACTTCTTCTAATAATTTTTTAGAGGCCTTCAACTTTTCTACCGTCTCTTCCAATTCATCTGCTAAGGTATTGAGTCCCCGGGCCATTTCTCCTATTTCATCCTTTGAAAAAATATTTAAACGGTAGTGTAAATCTCCCGACAATATCCTACGAATCCCTGTAACGATTGCTAATATTTCCCTAACCCACTTTTTTAAGAAAAGGAAACCTGTTAAGGAAAGCGTTAAAAGCAAGAGATAAACTACACCCAATCTACCCGAAAACAAATCCTTAGGAGCATATGTATACATTAACCAGAAAACAACTACAAAGGGGAGAAAAGAAATGGCCCAATAAATGATGATAATCTTACGCTCTAAACTTTCTCCTTCGATAGAGATGTCTAAATTTATTTTTTTTCTTTTCTTCACCTTCAATCCTTCTCCAAGGCAATGGTCCCTGTACGAACCATTTCTTTTATTCCAACCTGTTTTAATTCCTCTATGGCTGATTCTACAAATGATTCCTCTCCAACTATCTGTAATATCACACTATCTTCAACTATATCTGCTATCGTAAGATGAAATCTATCGATAATCTCATCAACCTTTCTTTTTGTAGAATCAATATAAGGAACCTTTATCAACACCAAATCTCTCTCCACATAATTCCCTGAAGCCAAATCCTTTACCTCTATTACTTCTATTACCTTAGCAAGTTGCCGTTTTACCTGATCAATGATTCTATCGTCTCCCGGCACTACAACTGTCATACGGGAAAATCTTGGATCATCTGTCTCTCCCACAGCCAATGACTCAATGTTATACCCTCGAGCACTAAACAAACCAGCGATCTTTGCCAACACACCAAACTTATTCTCTACCAATACTGAAATTACATGTCTCATATTATGCCATCCCCATTATCATTTTATTTATCGCCTCACCTGCTGGAACCATTGGAAAGACATTCTCCTCTGGCGCAACAATGAAATCCATAACCACTACACCCGGTGTCCTTAATGCCTCTTCTATTGTCGGAACCACATCTTCCTTGCGAACAACCCGCATTCCTTTTGCTCCATAGGCCTCTGCAAGTTTAACAAAATCCGGACTTTTTATTGGTGTAGCGGAATACCTTCTACGATAAAATAATTCCTGCCACTGTCGAACCATACCAAGATAACTATTATTTAATATCGCTATCTTTACATCAATCCCATTCTCCACTGCGGTCATTAACTCCTGAATATTCATCTGAATCGATCCATCTCCTGCAATATCTATTACCACCTTATCTGGGCAACCAACCTTTGCCCCAATAGCCGCAGGCAAACCAAAACCCATCGTCCCCAAACCGCCACTGGTAATAAACTGACGGGGATATTTAAAATTATAATACTGGGCTGCCCACATTTGATTTTGCCCCACTTCAGTGCTAATGATAGCCTCCCCATTTGTCAATTCGGATATCTTCTCAATTACATACTGCGGTTTTATTACGTTGGGATCATCTTTGTATGTCAATCGAAACCTTTTTTTCCAAATATCTATTTGCTCTAACCACTCCTCTGTGTCAGGCTTTTCAACTATCTCAATAAGCCTTTGTAATACCACCTTTGCATCGCCAACGATCTCAAGATCTACTGGTATATTTTTACTTATAGAAGTAGGGTCGATATCTATATGTATAACCCTGGCATAAGGAGCAAAAGTATCTAATCTACCAGTAACTCTATCATCAAACCTTGCCCCCACCGCTATTATCAGATCTGCCTCCATAATGGCATGGTTAGCATAGCCAGTTCCATGCATTCCTAACATACCTAAGGAGAGAGAATCATCAGAGGGAAATACTCCTAAAGCCATCAGAGTAGTTGTTACGGGGATTTGGCACTTATGAGCCAACTTTCGGACCTCATTCGCAGCCCCTGAACTTACCACACCTCCTCCTACATATAAAACTGGCCTCTTGGACTCAGATATCATCATTGATGCCTGTTTGACTTGAGCAGGGTGTGGCTCGGACTGTACCAGATAACCTGGAAGATCTACTCTATCTGGCCACTCAAACTCCACTTCCTGGATCTGAACATCTACTGGCAGATCAATCAAAACCGGCCCTGGCCTACCCGTTGATGCAATATAAAACGCCTCTTTTATTACTCTTGCCAAATCCCGGGCATCCTTAACCAAGTAATTATGTTTGGTAATCGGTCGAGTTATTCCTGTAACATCAGCCTCCTGAAATGCATCATTCCCAATAAGAGAAGTCTTTACCTGACCAGTTATTGCAACCATAGGAATAGAATCCATATAAGCAGTGGCTATACCGGTTACTAAATTGGTGGCTCCTGGGCCAGAGGTAGCGATACAAACTCCCACCCTACCTGTTGCTCGAGCATACCCATCCGCAGCGTGGGCAGCTCCCTGTTCGTGCCGCGCAAGAATAAACTTAATCGGGGCATCATAAAGGACATCAAAGGTAGGTAAAACTGCCCCTCCAGGATAACCAAAAATATATTCAACCCGTTCCCTTAGAAGCGCATCAACCAGTATCTGGGCACCTTTCATCTTCGGCATTACTTATCCTCCAAGGCAGCAATACCCGGCAGTTCCTTTCCTTCCAGAAATTCAAGCGAAGCACCTCCACCAGTAGATATGTGGGTCATCTTCTCCTCCAATCCAAACTTTGCAATCATCGCTGCTGTATCTCCCCCTCCAATGATCTTTATCGCTGACAAATCAGATATAAATTCCGCTACCCTCCGGCTACCCTGATCAAATGGTGGGATCTCAAATACACCTAATGGGCCATTCCAGACAATGGTACGGGCATCCTTCAAACCTGAACAAAATAGATCCACTGTCTTTGGGCCCACATCTAAGCCCATCCATCCCTCTTCTATCTCCTCCACTACCTTTGTATCAACCCCTTCTTTCAATTCCTTCGCTACTATATGATCTATCGGCAAATATATCTTTACCCCTTTCTTTTCCGCTTTCGCAAATATATCTTTTGCTATATCAACTTTATCGGCTTCAAGTTTGGAAGACCCAATAGCCTTGCCTTGTGCCTTAAGAAAGGTATATGCCATTCCCCCACCTATGATAATTCCATCTACCCTGCTAAGTAGATTTTCTATCACCATTATCTTATCCGATACTTTGGCCCCTCCTAAGATAGCGAAAAACGGTTTTTCCGGATTTTCCAATGTCTCCCCCAGATATTTTATTTCCTTTTCTAATAAGAGACCTGCCACTGCTGGGAGATATTTTGCCACACCAACAGTAGAAGCATGGGCTCGATGAACAGTACCAAAGGCATCGCTCACATAGACATCACCCAGATCCGCTAATTGTTTAGCAAACTCTGGATCATTCTTCTCTTCTTCTGGATGAAACCGCAAATTCTCCAGTAGGATGATGCGCTCTTCACAATTTTGCACCATCCTTTCTACCTCTGGACCAACACAATCACTAAGTTTTAAAACTTTTTCTCCTAAAAGTTCCTCTAACCTCTTGGCAACAGGATCCAACCTTAATTCTTCTTTCACCTGCCCCTTAGGCCTGCCTAAGTGGCTCATCAATATCAGTTTCTTTGCTCCATGTTCAATAACATATTTAATTGTAGGCAGAGCAGACTGTATTCTTCGGTCGTCAGTAATATTGCGATTTTCATCTAATGGCACATTGAAATCTACTCGCATCAATACTACCTTACCCGTCAGATCGATATCTTTTATTGTCTTTTTAGCCATAGAAGACCTCCTTATTTCATTATTATAAATATACCTAATGCTTGATATAAAGATCCGCCTGTCTTTGAGGTTCTACTAATGATACCACAACTTATAACAAATTACCATATAACCTTCCGAAGCCTCTCGGCACAAAGCTCCGGAGTGGTAGGAACTATATAAAATCCAGACCCCCATTCAAATCCAGCCACTCGCGAAATCCTTGGCATAATCTCTATATGCCAATGATAATGCTCATAAGTTCCTCTTAATGGAGAACTATGCACTACAAAATTATAAGGGGGATTATGTAACAAAAGTTTAAGTCGAATTAAGGCGTCCTTTAACGCCTTGGCAAGTTCCATTGCTCTTTCATCAGTTATTTCATGGAACCTACTGCTATGATACTTAGGCATAATCCACATCTCAAATGGAAACCGAGAACTAAAAGGACAAAAAGTAATAAAGTCGTTATTCTCATAAATCACTCTGACCCCTTCATCTCGCTCTTGTCTCCACATATCACAGAATATACACCTTTCCCTGTAATCAAAATAACCTCTTGCCCCTTCTAATTCTTCTTTCACATTCTTAGGGACCAATGGCAAGGCAATAATCTGGGAGTGGTCATGTTCAATAGAAGCACCAGCACTTGCTCCAAAATTTTTAAACACCAAAATATATTGAAACCTTGGATCATTTTGGAGATCATTAATCCGAACTCGATATGCCTTTATAACCTCACAGATCTCCTCAAAAGATAAGTCAGCCAATGTCTTAAAATGATCAGGTGTTTCGATTACCACCTCATGGGCACCTACTCCATTAGAAATATCATAGAGGCCAATAGGCCGACTCTCCAATTCTCCCTCTATCACTAAAGCCGGAAATTTATTAGGAACAACCCTTATTACCCAACCTTCACCATTAGCCTCTCCACCATTAGGCCTCACCGCATAAACCTCAGGAGGGGTATCTAATTCTCTACCTATGCAAAAAAAACACTTCTCTGGATGATGCTTTTCTACTGGCGAATATAATTGATAAAACTGATCTACATCCATCGGTTCGTCAGCAGACACAATTACCCATCTCCCTACTATGGGATCCCTTCTAAACCCTGTCATATGTCCACCTCTATGTTCCGCAAGAATTCGGCTGAGTCTTCAGGTAACATTGGATTAATGTAAAAACCTGTACCCCATTCAAAACCTGCTACCCTGGTAAGTTGAGGAATAATCTCTATATGCCAATGGAAATCTTCTTCAAGGGTCATCCAGTAACCAGGTCTTCGTTTCTTCCTAAAGGGAGCGGTGAAAAAGACCCAACTGTAAGGGGGGTCGTTCAACCCCACTTTTATCTTCAATAGAACTCTCTTAAGTATCAAAGAAAGATCACGATAATGAGTCGGCTCTAACTTATAAAAATCGCATAGATGCGTTTTAGGTAATACCCAGGTCTCAAAAGGGAAACGACTGGCAAAAGCAGATATAGCGATAAAATTATCATTTTCATCAACTATCCTAACCTGCTGATCTTTTTCTTGGCGGATAATATCACAAAAAATACACCGCTCGTGATAAACATAGTATTTTTTCGCCCCACTAAGTTTCTCTTTCACCCGTTTGGGATTAACTGGCAAGGCAATAATATTGGAACGACTGTGCAAGATAGATCCACGTTGTTTCTTTCCTTCGTAATTCTTGTATATCAAGACATACCTTAACCTTTCATCCTGTTCCAAATCCCTCATCCGCAAGGCATATACTGATAAGACTTTGTCAATTATCTCCAATGGGAGGTCTGCTATATTAAGAATATGTTCCGGTGTCTCAATCACCAACTCGTGAGCACCTACTCCATTCATTACATCATAGATTCCATGTGCCCGACGATCAATGGCCCCTTCTATCTGCAATAATCTGTTCTTTCTGGGAACTACCATAACGTGCCACTTATCAGGATTAGAGGAATCTCTTAAGGTAAAAATTTCTGGATAATCTTGCGGATTAGCACAAAAATCACACTCTCTATTAGGGATCTCTGCTGATTGGGATAAGACAAAAACGTCTCGAGGCCTCTTGGACCTTTCGGTACTAATTATTACCCACCTGCCAATGACTGGATCTTTTCGTAATTCTGGCATTAACTCCCCCTATCAGCGCCCTAACGTTTTCTTATTATACCCTATACTATCTCCCAACGCAAAGGATTAAATTCTCTTCCAGTTCCCTGATAAAACTTGGAGAAAAATTCATAAAATTGAAGTCGCAAAGTTTGAATAGCCACCAAAACCGCTTCTAACCCCATCACAAATATATTTCCCAAAACCAGCGATACACCATTCAAATGTGCCCCTTTTACGAGATCGGCTATAACAAAAACCACTATCATAAGCGCGGCGTGGTTTATAGCAAAGGCAGCCAATCTGACAAACGAAATCGTGTTAGAGAACAAACTCAATACCATCTCCACCGGAGATGATATCAATTCATCTATTTCATGTGTAGTCCTACTTAGGCCCCATATAAAAATTACCAACCCCAATAGTATTAACAAAATCTTAGCCTGATTGGGAAAATTTCCGACGATAGCAAGTATCAACAAAAAATAAAACAAGAGAGAAGTCCCACCCCACATCCCAAAGATCGCCTCCTTAATATTTCCGTTAAGTGATCTATTCACAACAGAGAGAATTATCCCCAGAGATAAATAAACAACCCCTATGCCAATAGACAAAGCCATAACTTTAATAGGGGCCTGCATGGGGCTAACCCATAGAGCAGGGATAAGGTCTTCCCTACCAAATACAGTCCCAAAAACACCCCCCCAAACACTTGAACTCAAGCCTGCACAAAACATCATAACCCCAAATTCTCGGCTAAATTTCCTTATCCAAAAAGCCGACAGAGCCAAGATCAAACCATGGGCTATATCAGCAAACATCATCCCATACATAAGAATAGATCCTATTGTAAAAAAAACAATGGGATTAACCTCAGCATACGAAGGATACCCATACATTCGCATCAGATCAAAGAAAACTCGCCACACTCCTCCAATATTAAAAGAAGCCGGCACTTTATTTCTCTCTAAATTTAGATCACTGGATTTTAACCATTTCACGGCAATTATCGAATTTAACTTTTCATTAAGCAACCTACTCACATTTTCCTTATCTTTCTCTCTAACCCATATATTTACTAATCCAACAAACTTTGTCCCCTGACACATACTCATGGCCTGAACTAACTTTTTTTCCAATGATAGAAGTTTAATTATCTTGGCAAGCAATTCCTGAAATAGATGTTTTTTCTTATCTAAAAGTGCACTAAGTTCGCCTATATCCTCTCTCGCCTCCCATATTGAAAATTCAATATCATCTATCAGTTCACTTATGTGAGTAGTGCGGCTCAAGATATTGAGATCTACACTGAGAAAATTCCCTGCCTTAAGGGCAGCGCTTATTCTTTCTTTATATTCAGGAGTGGAAGCCAAGAATATCATCATCCTATCTCTGGATGCCAACGCCCACTCAAGAACAGTAGGAATCTCCGACAAACCTTCTTTTAACAGAGGTAAGTTATTCCTAGGAATACTGCCAACCCAATATGAAAGCAAATCCATATTCAGCTCATACATGTATTCTAACCCGCTGTGCATCAATATTGATAAGAACCAGGAAATCTGATTCTGTTCGAAAATAAACTGTTTTCTCTCCTCTATGAGAGAAACCACCTCTGATATATTTGCCTCTATTCTATCCAAATCAGACGATATCCTATCTGATATAGCGCCAGGCACCACTGAAACTTCATCAATAAATGTATAAAGTTCGCCCTGTTTTAATTCATTGAGATCCACCTCAAGTATCCTACAGATCGCCTCTACCCTTGATTCTAAAAGGTCTATCTTTGCTAATTCCTGTTTGAAATCATACTTTGCATCTAAATCTACCGGACAAACTTGGTAGGAGTCCTCCACCTGAACTACACCACTATCCAATATAGCCTCCATAAAATGAGGGATATGATCATCCAACACTACTACCTGCCCCAACGCCATTGGCTCAGGGAGAAACAACCTGCGCATAATTTCCTTCCTTTATTTCATTCATAAAGAAACTATAAAGAATAAAACTCACCTTATCCAACATCATCTCTTGACAAAGAATCCAACTCAACACACCTGATAAACTAAGGACATCCAAAGATAGGGAAACATTCCACAATTCTTTCATCAATCCATCCCAGAGGGCCTTTTTTATCCCTACAAGTTCTGAGGGAAATTCCACCTCTTCAAATATTCTTATCTTATCGTGCAAAAAAGATTTAAGTTTATCTCTAAACTCCGTTACCTGTTTTACAGAAAACAAGCCAAGCATATCAGATGATGAAACACCGGGGACAGGCAAGACCAAATAATAAAATATCTCTTCCTTTGACATTGAATAGATAAAGTGCATTCGCATACCCCAAATAATGTTATGCACCAATAAAACTCTGGACAAAACTCTTGTCAACTTATTATCTCGCATACTTGAAAGAATCTTTAACATATGCTGGTAATACTCATCTTCCAACACCGTGTCCAAGAAAAACAAATCCCCCTTTTGCTTATAATTTCGATAGGCATGCATAAGAAAAGGGAATATTGCAGTCCCTTTAAAGGCTAAAAGCAAATCTTTATCCAAAAACGATTCTTTATCCATCAGAAATGCATATCTACGAAATAGCGGCGTATTTCGATACACAAACTCTGCTACTTCACGATCATGATGGGAGAAATGAAGTGCAAGAAGTATCTTTAGGTTATATATATCGTATTTATACAATAAGAACTCAAAAAAAGACCGTTCCAATCCAGGCAGATAAAAACGAAACGAATTTACTTTGGACAGAAACCTTTCCCTTAATTGACGCTCCACTTGACGAGACGAAACTCCACTTTGCTCTGCTCTTCTTAGAAGCCCCCTATTTACCAAATAGTTAATGGCCTGTCCATAATCTCCCATCTCCTCTAATCGAGATATATCTGCGGGAGAGAAAAAATCCCCCTTAATTGCCCCCAACTTGCCATACAAGACCGCATAATGTCCCATAATTACTCCAACATCCAATCAATAATTTCTTGCAATAGGGCATCCTTCCTTTCCCTATAGAAATTTTCTAATCTCACAAGATCTTGTCTATGACGTTCAAATAAATCTTGTTCAAAACTCTTAAGTTTAGCCTCTAATTCATCCCTTTCATTCTTTAGTTTCTGCAAAAATTCAGACTTCCCCTGTTCCAAGATTCTCTTTGCCTCTAACTCCCCTTGTTTCTTAATCTCTTCCCCTTCGATCTGGGCCCGAGTTAGTCTTATCTGCTCTTCCTTCTCTAACGCCAAGACCTCTCTTAACCCTTCCTCTATCATTTCTTCCCTCCTTCTCCCACGAGATCACTCTATCCAACATGTAGAGATAGCGTTGATCCAATATACCAGCCCTATCCCCTACTTTTGCATACCTACCAAGACCTCCAGGGACGTCCTCTCCCAACAAAATCACCAAATTCCGGCCATCTACAAATCGCACAACAATCTTATCCTTCCCAATCCCATACTCATCCATCTCTTTAAACGAACGGGAAAATCGAGCGCTAAATAACCCTGACAAAAAGTCCTCCACTGGATAGGGAATTAGCTCTACCTCTTTTTCGCCTTCCTGTTTAATCCATTTATCACCTTTACGAAAGATAACAAATTCTTTACCCTTCCAATATATTGATACTTCTTTTACTTTTGAAACATATCCCTCACATTTCGATCTAACAACCCGATATCCAACCCAATAAAGCATTGAATCAGGGCCAAGTACACGATAGTTAATATCAAACCAAATACCCAACCAAATAAGGCCTGCTATTGCCAACAATATAATATTCCTCATCTTCGTTTCCTCCGAAACACAACCAATATCGCTCCCACTAATAAAGGTACAAGCGGAAGCCCCAACACAGAAAAAACGCTAAGCAATCGAACCACCCTTATTGGCATAGACAGTCTTATTGTCTTTATCTCCCGTGGCCCTAATTCCACCTTAACCTCTCTACTCCTTAACCAATCAAGTACTGCCAACAAAAAATCCTCATTTGATAACTGCTTTATGATCTCATTAGTAATGAAATTAGAATCCCCTAAGACAACCATCCTTCTATTCCCTTTACCTTCCCAAGCCACCCCTACACAAACGGGCCCCTTTACATCCTTATCCTTGTCATAGGAAAAACGTCTACTATGCCAATCCGTTTCAGCCCAGGAATTAGGAGAGGAAAAGATAAGTTTATATACTTGCCCTTCGTCCTTCTTTGTCGAATTTTGGGGCTTTTTCGCCTGTTCTCTTTTTTCTTCCCCCTGAGTGGTCTCTTCTTTAACCCTATCCAGAGAACACGCCCCAGAAAACAAAAGCATCGTAGTTCCAACGAAAGGTTTTGTAATAGGGTGTAATGCGAAAAAGTTTATTACCAAATTAACAGGTGTCATCACACTCATTGTTGGATCCACAACAACATCATCTCCGACCTTAATTCCATAACCCTTAGCAAGCCAATCCGCCAAATCTGGATCAACCCCTGGATCTAATAGAAGCAATACCCCAACACCCTTAGTCAGCAACTTCCCAATCAAATCCTGTTCCTCTTTCAGAAGGGCCTTCTTCGGACCGGGAAAGATTAAGAGAGAAGGCAATTGAGACGTCTTTTTTGCCAACTTAAGCAAACTATCTTGCTGCACCAAGAAACCTTGAGAGGCCAATATATCTCGTAACTGAGACAGGCCCCTTCCCGGAGCGACATCCTCAATTCGAGTCTCTCCATGACCAGAGACAAAAAATATCTCTTCCTTCCCTTCTTTTGCCACTGACAAGATGGCTGATACTAACGCCCTTTCGCCATTAAATCCAGCCACTCGCGGAGGGTGTCCTTTCATCACCGGAGAATAATCCATCTCGATAAGATCCCTCTCTGTTATTATCTTCTTCCGATTTCCAGAGCGAACCAATACTGTCCCTACGGGATCACTCTTAAACTCCTCAAAGAGGTGCCTCACTGACACTATATCTCGAGCAGGATCTATCATCTCGAACTTTATCTTAGGATTCGATTTATTGGCCTCTCGAAGCATATGTTCTATCCATGTCCGGGTCCTACTATCCAGTGAAAGACACACAAAGACCTCTACATCTCTATTTACTCCCTTAAGCAACTCTTTTGCCCGATCCGAGAGGTGATAAAATTCCTGCCCAGAGAAATCCCATTCCTTCCAATGCATAAACGAGATCACATTAACCCCACCCAAGATGCTCAAGATCAAAACAAATGAAATCCAAGTATCCCACCGCCGCCTTCTAATGCCTACCAAGACCAACCATGCTAAAGTAAGAAATAATAAAGATAAAGACACAAAATATACCACCGCACGTGAATCCAATATCCCTGAACTAAAACTATTCTGAAACTGTTCCAGAACACTCACATAACTCAATACCTTCTGACCTGGGCCAACCACAAAACGAGAAAAGATACCGATAGTAAAAAGTATCATAACCATAACAAAAGAAAGAAAAGCACTAACAACTTGATTAGCCGTCAGCGAAGAAGCAAAAATACCTACTGCAGAAAACACAGCATTTAAAAGGACCACCCCTACAAACGCAACACCAACTGCCGGCCAATGAAAGGATATCTGACCAGAGATCAGACAAGGATACACCAATGCAGAAAGCCAAAACAGACCTAAAACAAGATTAACCGCTAAAAACTTGCCCAGAAGAAACTCCCACTCGCTAATCGGCGCAGTCAAGATCTGTTCGAGACTCCCCGTACGCTTTTCCTCGCTAATCGTGCGCATCGTCAAAAGAGGAGTAAGGGTTATCATCAACAACCAAAAGAAAATAGTGCCACCAAAGAATATCTCAACCGGAGCAATCTGAACCACTCCCATCGGATCATTCAAGACATTTAGTATCTGAACGAATGCCCAAGAATTGAAAAAGAAAAACAATGCCCATAACACATAAATCAACGGACTATAAAAGAATACCTGCATCTCCTTTATAATTATTGCCAAAATCCGTTTCATCTCCCCACCTCCTTCTCGGTAAGGGAAAGGAACAATTCCTCGAGACTCGAACGTTCCGAGGCCAATCGTCTCAGATCCAGACCCAATTCACAAACCTTTTTATGTATAGAGACCATCATAGTATTGTCTAAATTCTCCTTCACCCTTACCTTCACCCAACCATCCTCTTGATCTTCCCTATCAAAATCAGCGACATTTCCCTCCAACCACTCGATAAACTCTGATACCCGCTGGCCCCTAACTTCCAACGACACCCAAGCACCTCTCCGTGATAAAAGGTCTTCCTTATCCCCATAGGCAATTACCTTACCACGATCAATGATAACCACCTCATCACAAACCGTCTCTACCTCTGACAAAAGATGGGAAGAGAAAATGATCGCAGTCTCCTCCTTCAACTCCAACAAACGAGACCGAAACTTCACTACCTGGTTTGGGTCCAACCCTATCGTCGGCTCATCAAGTATAAGTAAAGCAGGGTTGTTTATAAGGGCATCAGCAAATCCCAATCGCTGACGATATCCCTTTGATAGAGAAGAGATCAATTTATCCTTTGCATCCTCAATATATGCCAGTTCCATCACCCGCCACACTTCCTTTTTTTCTTGAGAAAACGGAACCCCCTTCAACCTAACTCTAAATAAAAGGAACTCCCACACCGTCAATTCAGGATAAAACACAAGGTTCTCAGGCATATAGCCAAACAATTTCCTGGCCAATAAAGGATACCGCAAGGCATCTACTCCATTAACCCAAACTCGTCCTGCATTCGGGTAAAGATAAGTTGTTATTATCCTAATGGTAGTGGTCTTGCCTGCTCCATTTGGCCCCAAAAGTCCAAGGACCTTTCCCTTCTTACCAGAAAAACTAACCCCATCTAAGGCCTTATACCCACCTGGATAGACCTTCACTAATCCATCAACTCTGATCAAGTCTTCCATCATGATGCCCTCCCTGTCTCTGTTCTTGTTCAAGAGATGCCACCAACCGCCTTATTATCCGAGGAAGACCGTAACCATAATCCACCACATAACCTTCTTTATCAATAACAAATATCGTAGGCACACCCATTACTCCATATATGTATCCAATCTCGCCCCGCTCATCTACCACAACCGGAAACTTTATACCACGGGAGGCAATATAAGAAGCAACCTTTGCTGGGTCTTCACCCACTGCTACTGCACAAAACCTCACCCTGTCTTTATATTGGCGAAAATACCCACTCATATCCTCCATAGCCACTGTACAATGAGGACACCATGTAGTCCAAAACAATAAAACTGTATATTTATCATTGGCACCACCTATTTGACATTCCTTATCCCGATTTATCGGCTTCACAGTCAATTGAGGGGCCTTCAAGCGTTCATCTCTACTCGATTGGCTATACCCCATAGAGTACCCCATCCAGGAAAATAAGGCCAACAACAATAAGGCAAATACTATCCTCCTCACCACAACCTCCCACTCTTAAATACAAAATAAACCCCTAACCCAAACAACAACCAAGCAAACAAATCATATACGCGACTCATCCAAGCCCCTGATGCGGGCCGCAATTTGAACAGGCCTATCACTACCGCCAACACCAAATACACCAGACTCATTCCCAACGAAAACAAGGACAGAAACAAAGATCCTAACCATGGCCCAATCTTATGAGAGGCGATAAAAGACAAAATAGTAAAGACCACAGGGGTAGTACATGCTGAGGCCATTATCCCCGCCCCAGCCCCCAGAATCAATGAACCCAAGAAATTAAAACCCTCTTCTATCTTATGAGAAAACCCAATCCCAGGGATCTTCAATATATGCCAGTAATGAAAGGCCCCCAAGAAACATATCCCCGCTAAAACCATATACACATAAGGATTCCCAGCCCACTTGCCCAAAAACACACTGGCCAGCCCTGCCAATAGTCCCAAAGCCGTATAAACCCCAGTCAGACCCAAAACAAAGCCAGTACCATAAAGCAAAACGTCACGCCAATTCCTGGCATTCGCACCTATATACCCAATGACTAACGGGATTACAGGATAAACACAAGGGGTAAAACTGGATAAAACCCCTGCACCAAAACAGGTAAACCCAAAGAATAAAAGATTTACCTCCCCCATCACTTACGCCGTCTTTCTCGTATCAACTTATACTCAACACTATCCACCAATGCCTGCCAAGAGGCCTCAATGATATTCTCAGATACACCAATAGTAGTCCAAGACTCACTTTCGTCTTGAGACTGAATAAGTACCCTTACTTTTGCCGCTGTACCTTCACTGCCATCAAGAACACGGACCTTAAAATCAGTAAGGTGCATATTAGAGACCTCCGGATAAAACTTCTCTATACCCTTCCGAAGAGCAAAATCTAAGGCATTGACCGGCCCATCACCCTCTGCCACCGTATATTCTACTCTCCCATCAACCCTTATCTTAACCGTGGCCTCAGTAATTACCGAACCATCCGGACGCTTTTCCACTATCACCCTAAAACCCAACAAATCAAAGAAAGGCCTGTATTGCTTTATCTCTTTATAGAGTAAGACCTTAAAAGATGCCTCTGCAATCTCAAAATGATACCCCTCATATTCCAACTTCTGCAATAAAGACATAACCCTTTGGGCCTCAGGGGATTTCCTATCTAAATCAATCTCTATCTCCTTAGCCCGCATAGATAAAGAAGATCGTCCTGCCAACTCCGAGACCAAAATCCTACGCTCATTACCTACTAACGTTGGATCTATATGCTCATACGTACGAGGATTCTTCATTACGGCATTTATATGCACACCCCCCTTATGCGCAAAGGCGCTACGGCCTACAAAGGGGTGATTGTTTGGCAATTGCATATTACAGACCTCAGCAACAAAATGGGCAACCTCCGTCAGTCTTCGTAATGTTGATTTTTTGACCGCCACCCCCTGCATCTTTGTGCCAAGGACACCAATAATAGTGGTTAAATCTGCATTGCCGCACCGCTCGCCATACCCATTTATTGTCCCCTGAACCTGAACCGCCCCTTCTTCAACAGCAACAATAGAATTAGATACTGCCAACCCGCAATCATTATGGGCATGCACCCCTAAAGGAGCGGATATACTTTCCTTAAGTTCCCTCATTATTTGTCTAACTTCAGAAGGCAGCGTCCCACCATTAGTATCACATAAAACCAACACTTCCGCCCCAGATTCATAAGCAACCTTTAACGTCCTTAGGGCATATTCCGGATTGTCTTTGTAACCATCGAAAAAATGCTCTGCATCATAAAATACCTTTAATCCATGTTTACATAAATACTTTATAGAGTCCTCTATCATCTTTAGATTCTCTTCCAAAGAAATCCCGAACACATCCCTGACATGCAAGTCCCAAGTCTTGCCAAAAATAGTAACCACCTCTACCCCCGAATCCAATAATGCCCTTAAGTTTTTATCCTTACTGGCAGGATTATTTGCACGCCTGGTAGAACCAAACGCCACCACCTTAACATTACGAAGATTCAAGTCCTTAACCCGACGAAAATATTCTACATCCTTAGGATTAGACCCCGGCCATCCACCCTCTATGTAATGGATTCC
Source organism: Candidatus Omnitrophota bacterium (assembly GCA_027065215.1). Taxonomy (GTDB): domain Bacteria; phylum Omnitrophota; class Gorgyraeia; order S143-82; family S143-82; genus S143-82. Next base: position 15,688 of record JAMOOT010000376.1, read on the forward strand.
CAAATCATCCAATTTCTGAGTAATGCGCAACTTATCCTCAACAGAAAAAGAGATTCCTTCCCCTTGAGACCCATCTCGGAGCGTCGTATCGTAAAACTCTACAACCAACTTGCCCATATTATTTCACCTACCTTTACCCCACACCTTCTCATAACAAATTCCCAAAGAATAAATTATATACCCGACAAAATGGATTAGAAAGGACAAAAGATTAGCCGAGAAGATCCTTTTATGACCGAACCTCTTGGAGTAATTTTAGCAATCCTTCATAGTCTGCATTAACAAACATAGATATCAATAATTTGGTGAATTCTGCATGGTTTCGTTTTAGATAAGTACTTGCAACATAATCATAGTCCTGTATCCCTATGGGAAGGCCTATTTCCTTTACAACTCGAGCGCAAAAATCCTCAAAAACTTGAACGATATCCTGGAAGGAAACATCTTCTGCAGGCTTTCCCATAAGATCATACGTAAAAGGAAACGGTTTCCAATAACGCATAGGCAGTATATACTTCACCGGATAGACCGGCGCCTCCAGATCATAATTAGAAAATATCTTTATTCCATATTCCTCTGGATGCCAATACCAATCAGTTTCTGGATAAACTCCCGCTGGTTGAATCAAAACGCTACCCAAATAAGGTGCTATCTCCTTCATGCGAAGCAAAGTATTCTCCATACTCTCTTTTGTTTCTCCTGGAAGAGGGAAAATAAAACTCCCTATATTAAAAATCCCAGCCTCCCAAGACTCTTGCAACCTCTTTTTTATTATATCAAACGGATAGACCTTTCTTATCCGCTTCTGATTATTCTCATCTAATGTCTCTATTCCAAAAAACAATGCCTTGATACCAGCCTTGGAAAGTATTTCAAAATCGTCTCCACCCGAAACATCCAAGCGAGAGAATCCAGAAAACAACAACCCTTTCCCTGCCAAATCCGAATCCAAAATTGCTTTAGAAAATTCGGTCAAGGCCTGATAAGGAGGAGTAGAATCCGTTATCCGAAACATCTTTGCCCCATAATTATCCACTAAAAACCTCAATTCTCGCAACACCTTCTCTAATGGCTTTTTTACCACATTGGTGCCATAACTAGCAGGCCTCATACAGAAAGGACAAGCAAAAGGACAGGCCTCATTTGATAGAGATATCGGGAATATTGGGAACTTTCCTTCCATACCCATATATACATCCGCATCATAGATAGGAAGTGGCAAATCCTCAAAACCTACTGTGGAATCTTGATAGGTATGACAAATCTCCTCCCCCTTTTTGTATATCACATTCGGGAGTTCCTCTATCGGACGGAACTGGCAAAGGCCCTTTACTCCGGCATAATTCAAACCATACATAACTCCATCTAAATAAGGCGCCACCTTTAACAAAAGATCCCTAAGCCGATCTGCCCCTTGCCCAATCGCAAAAATCCGGACTTCAGGATCCTTTTCCTTTATCTTTTCCCCTAACTCCACTGAAAACTTAAACCCAGGCCCTCGCCATAAATTAAGAAATATCAAATCAAATCCCTCTGACAATATTTTGGAAAGTTCTTCTTCCTGCCGCACCTTATATTCATCAGAGACATCTTTATCATAGAATTCAAGACGTTCCACCTCTTGAAAAAAGTCTTTGGAATAAGTCAGGAGATCCCGGAGATTTGCCCTATCCCACACCTGAACATCGTGACCAGTATCCTTGATTACACCTGCCATAGTGGCAAATCGCTCGTTTGGGAGTAAATCAGAAAAATCATTTGCCCGGCCAAGAAAATTATATATCAGAACTTTCATCATCTCCCCCCTCTTTTCCAAGGTCTAAATACGCTGGCCTACAACTCAAGTATAACCCATTAGGGAAGAGATGACAATTTTGTATTTACCTTCGTAAATATATAATGCGTTATATGAATCATAAAATCTTAGTCACAGCGGGGAACAAAATTCAGGCAACCTTACTTGATGGTATTTACTCTGCAAACAAAAAAACACAACAAAACTATCTAACTAAAAAACTCATTTTTGGTTATCCTATCCACCACAACCCTTTTACAGTTTTGCACAACATCAAATTTGCCCCGCCTGGATTCGAACCAGGACTACTTGATCCAGAGTCAAGCGTGCTACCAATTGCACCACGGGGCAATAGGTGAAGAAGCGATTATACCACGTCCAATAGATGGCCTGTCAAGATTAACCATTCTACTAATGACTCGCCTCTTACGCAAGGGAATCAACTTCAATTAATCTTACCAGTACCAACTATACTCACTAATAGCCCAAACAACAGCAACGCTATTGTATTAGGTTCCGCCACTACTGAATTTGACGATTTATTATCTACGGGAGGAATGCGAACCAGAAAAAGAGCACCCTTATCCATCTCGGAAGAAAAATTCTTCCCCGTCCATATCCATTTAGCGGTTAGATCTATACCAGAAATTGGTTTTGAACCATTTTCTTCATACCAAAAACTCTTCCCATCGCAATCCCTGCCATCCGCCTCTGAATGATTAGGATTTATTTCCCCATTATTGTAAGCATACCATTCTGCTTTATTCCAAGAATAAGACCGATAATTAACCACATCAAATTGCGGCATCTTATCCCAACCCTCTGAAACGGGGGAAACCTGCCAACTATCATCTGAGAAAATTCGTATTCTATTTGATATATCTATCTGAGCAAGAAGCCCCGAACCATTTCCATTACTACCGTTTCCCTTATTCTTTACCGCGAAAACTAAATAATCATATCCGCCACTGGATTTTATCCTAACCGAAGCAGACCTCTTCCAAGAATCATAATCATCATTATTTAACTTCTCCCAAGATCCCCTCTCCCAATTATAATAGTAGAGATAATTATCCCCCGTAGCAGTAATAGTAATTGTAACCGAAAAACCTTTGTATAAACCTGGGCCTAAAACAAACAACACCACTGCAATCCACATCCGCACTGCAAAACTAAACCTCCCCATCTTCTCCCTCTCTTTTCACAACCCACTACTAAACAACCATTCCGAAAAGAAATTAACACATTTTTGATACTCTAACACAACCATTTCTTTATATCCTATAAAGAGATAAAACTAGGGAACAATATGTTGATAACAAGTTCCCTATAGTTTATTTTATCATCAACCGACCCTAATTTTTACACCGATTTACCTTGTCTTTGAGAACAAGAGCATATATCATTCCACCAAGAGAAAGGGAAAAATAATAAAGAGGAGATAAAATACAATACTAAACTAAGGAACATAAACAAAACATCCGCTAATTTCTTAACCCCATGCTTTAGGACACAGTCCTAAGGGAAACTTTTAAAATCATCATTTCACAAATTCGCCCCTGTCGGTTACAAACTTGTGAATCAGGCTGGAGATCAAGATTTGGTACGGGATCCCTTCCTCCAATGCCTTGGCTTGGATGCCCATAAAATCGTATTCGCTAAGGCGGATCGTTACCCTCCGGGGCTTCTTCATCATCGGTTGAGCGTAATCTTTATACCGATCTACCTCATCTTTACCCAAAGAAACAAATTTACCCTCTTCGAAATCTTTTAATATCTGTTTTTCTTTATCTATCATAATTCCCTCCTTCCTACCCCAAAAAGCATTATTATCTAACTGCTATACATTATTAAAGATTCATCACCAAGCATCGGGTTTTTTAATGTTTGAATTGGGTATCTTCTCTGGTAATTGGCTAAGTGAAAGAGCTCCTTTTCTTATTCTCTTCTTAAAATCACATATAGAAAGCAATTTTTGAGAAAGAACTTTTCTAGAGGGGAAAAGAATACCTATCTTTACGCCATAGCCTTCTTTTGCAATTCGCAGAGCTTCAAACAAATCGCTATCGTTAGAAATAAGTACTGCACATTCCATCTTACCTTTGGAAGCGTCATTAACCAGATGGACAGCAAGGTTCACATCAGATCCCTTTTCCTCTCGTTTGTATACCCGAACAGTTCGACCTGTCTCCACTTCCTCCATAGTAACGATTTGGGTCAAAAAGTGACCATAATAGACTTCAATATTGGAGATATAAGATTTAAGTGCTCTAAGATAAACATCCTGCGTTACCGAAGATTTTCCTGAAACCCTCGCTGTAAAATATTTGATCGAAAGAATTTCGTGATTCGGCAATAGAAGAGAACACAATTTTTGAAGATCTAACCATTTATAGGGTGTACCTTTTAGGACACCATAATAAAGATTGAAGCCATCGATATATACTATGGTTCTGTATCTTTTCTCCATAAAACCAAGCAGGGGCTGATTTCTCAGCCCCGCGCCTTAGGACGGAGTCCTAAGGGGAGTTACCTGTCTAAATTTTAGTCCAGATAAAATGGGGATGTCAACTTAAACATTATCCAATGTTGAGAATAGGAAAGGACATCGTTCCATTGAGAAAAGGGAAAAATGGAGACGGCGCGAAATTTTGGGGAAGATATACATCACCTTACAAATTAGCAAAAGAGAAAGAACCAAATATCCATCCACTATTTCTTTGTTTACTACCAATAAATCTTGATTCTGCTATGTGGCAACTTTATAATCAGACTATATCCCAATGGAATGATATCCATGCCAAGCTTTATTTAATTTAGAACAAGATTAGTCCTTCTTTTGTAAGGGATTAGAACTCCAACTTCCCCAATTCCCAGATAGCAATGAACTTTATCAAACAGTTCTTCCAGTGTCTATCCCCTGAAACGTTTTCACTAATCACATAGGCCATCTTAGGCCTATACTTGTTAATAAAAACAGACAATCCCTTAGGCAATGCCATAGAATCTTTCCATTTCAATTTTACTTCTATAGGAATAACCTCATCTCCTGCTTCTACTATGAAATCCACCTCTGCACCAGATTGAGTCCTCCAAAAGTATAGGCTAAAACCTTTCTCCCCAATTCGCTCTTTTAGAAACCTAAAAACAAAATTCTCAATTGCAGCCCCCCTTTCCTGCTGTGTCATCGAAAAATTTCTATTAAGAAGAAAGTGCATCATACCAGTGTCAATAAAATAATACTTCGGAGCTTTCACAATCTCCTTTGCGATATTTCTATGGAAAGGATTAACCCGATACAAGACAAAAGTCTTTTCAGCATAGTAAAGATATTTCTTCACTATCGGCAAGGATATATCTAACAAAGATGAGAGATTGGAATAGTTTATCAATTGCCCTATCTGTCCTGCAACCAATTTCATTAAAGAGGAAAACACATCGGGACGTCTTACCCCGAGCAAAAATGAGATATCCTTCTCCAAATAACTCATCACAATCTCATTTAATATCATCTGCTTCTCCCGAGCCGATTTCTCCAACACCACTCTGGGATAACCTCCCCAAGACAGATATTCATTAAAAAGGTCAAAAAATGCATTTTTGTTAACAGCAGCAAAATCCCACATATTGGTATAGGCATAACCCGTCTTGTACATAAAAAACTCCTCAAACGACAATGGCATCAATTCAAATACACGCTTTCTTCCAGTCAAAGACTCATGTATCTTCTCCTTCAACTCAAGACTTCCCGAACCAGAAACCACCATTTTCCAAGGCAACTGTCTGTCATACACCCCTTTAAGAAAAAGTCCTGCATTGACTAAACGTTGCACCTCATCAATAAACACAACTCCATAATTATCACCAAACTCAAGATTTAGCCTCCTAATAAAACTCATCTGAGAATTAAAGACCTCCCGATCATAATCAAAATCAAGGCTTAAAAACAAAGTCTTAACCCCCTGCCTCATAAGATAAGATTCCAACATCTGCATCACAGTAGTCTTGCCTGACTGCCTCGGCCCAACAATCAAAGCGATTTCCTTCTTAGGCAGAAACTTAACCAAGTCATCAAATATGCTTCTTGATATTTTGTAATCCATAGTTTCATTTTAATTCGGTTATTTTTAAAAATCAAGTTAATCTTTTGAAGTTATGCGAATAGGAAGGGACATCGCTTCATTGAGAAAAGGGAAATTGGAGACGGCACGAAATCTCGGGAAAGATATACATCACCCTACAAATTGGCAAAAGAGAAAAACAAAAATCCACACATTATTTTTCCACCCACCACCAATAGGTCTTGACCTCCACTACGAACCAACTCTATAAGAACGTATCCCAAGCAACCAAATGTTACGTCAAACTCTGAAAAAGTTGACCAACCCCTTGCCAAAAGGGAAAGACAAATACTCATACTAACGAGCAAGGAATTACACGATTTTTAGGGTAAGTGTTCCCATAACAAGCAAGCATATTTACTGTTAATACCTTTACTTCCCAAACCCAAATTTATGTAATTTGCAACTTCAAGTTGCAAATTACATAAATTGTGATATCCTTTATTTATGAGGAAGGCGCAATATGTACACAGGAAATTAGAAGATGTATTAAAAAAAAGGATACGACAGTTTCCATCTATTCTCCTTACAGGTCCTCGACAAACTGGGAAATCTACTTTACTACAAAAAACTTTTGGCTCATTTAACTATGTCTCCTTAGATAGCCCTATTCAGAGAGAAATAGCAATAAATGATCCAATATCCTTTTTAGAAAATAATCCAACTCCATTGATACTCGACGAAATTCAATACGCTCCTCAACTGCTTCCGTACATAAAGATAATTATCGATAAGAATAGAACAAAATCCGGACAGTTTATCTTAACCGGATCACAATACTTTCCTCTAATGCAAGGAATAAGTGAAACATTAACTGGAAGAATTTCTATAAACGAATTATTAGGATTTTCCTTAGAAGAAATTTCTCCTAAAAAGACAAATCCAATCACTTGCTTCAGTCTGATTCACAAAGGGTGGTTCCCAGAAGTAGCTCTTGGTAGAGTGGACCCAGATGCCTTCTACGATTCCTATCTTAAAACATATTTGGAAAGAGATCTGAGACAAGTAACCTCAGTAAAAGATCTTCTTCTTTTCCAAAATTTCATAGAGCTACTTGCTGCAAGAACTTCAAACATATTAAACCTAAATGAAATAGCCAAAGAATGTGGAATCAGTCATACAACAGCCCAAAAATGGTTATCCATACTTGCAACGGGTAGATTAATATATCTATTGAGGCCATATTACAAAAACATCTCTAAGCGAATAATCAAAAGTCCCAAACTATATTTCACAGATACAGGCCTTGTAAGTTATATTTTAAAATACACATCTCCTGAAACCTTATTCAAAGGGGCAATGAAAGGCCCAATATTCGAAACATTCGCAATTATAGAAATCCTTAAATACAAACTAAACCATTCGTCTGTATTCGAAATGTATTTCCTGAGAGATTCAAATCATAATGAAATAGATTTAATAATAGAATACGGAGACAATAAGATACTAATTGAAATAAAGGCAACTTCTACACCAACCCAATCCCATTGGAAAACACTAAAAAGATTATCCCATCTTTTTAACCCATCCAAATCATACTTAATCAGCCTATATCCAGAAAAAATTCAATTGGACAAAGGAATAATTAACATACCTTGGAATCGCATTCCTGAGATATTTGAAAGAAAATAACCATAATATTGGCCCTATACTGTCCCTATTTAAGGGATGATAAAAGAAGGTAGAATAAATAGAAATCTGTTAATCTACAATCACTTCTCTTAAAAAATCCTCTAAGGTCAGTGCAACAACTGAATCCGTTAACCTCATTTTCTCCTTTCCCGTATAAATCACATATCCCCTTTTGCAGATCTTAGAATAATCCTTCATAAATAACTTAATCCCACGTAGATCAGAGGCCGCTACATTAGACGATAACTTAATTTCAACAGGGATAACCTCTTTATCCAATCGAATAACACAATCGACCTCTGCTCCTCCCTTTGTCCTCCAATAGAAAACATTTGCGCCTAAACGGAAAAGACGCAGATACTGAATTATCTCTGATATAACCCTCTGTTCAAACAAAAATCCTTCCTCGCCCCAAAAATCAGCAATAACATTGCGAACTCCCACATCAAAGAAGATAAATTTTACTCCGTGGGAAATACGCTTTCTCGCATGCCAAAGAAAAGGCTCAACCCGTTCAACAATCAGGGTATCTTCCAATACTGAAAAAAATTGTTTCACCGTCATAGGGCTTACTCCTACTTCCCTTCCAATATTGGAATAATTGACAATCTTGCCTGACTCAATCGCTGCCAAATGCAAGAACCTTGAAAAAAAACTCAGCCTCCTCACAAGCGCTTCGGCCTTTACTTCCTGTTCCAAATATACATAAAAATACGATCGCAAAAAATCTCGGCGATCTAAATCATTTTCAGCTAAAACCACAGGCGGCATACTCCCCCACTTAAGAACATTTTTTATATCAAAAGAAATAAATGAATCTTTCACAGCATCTCTTATTTCTTCAAATAAAAACGGCCCCATTTTATAAAAATCAACCCTTCCCGCAAGCATATTCGCCCCTGCTTTGCGCAATTTTCTCGCAGAAGAGCCGGTTATAACGAACACATAACCAAAATTATCTATCAAAAATTGAACGCTATTTAATAAATCAGGCAAGCGCTGGACTTCATCAATAAATATAACCGTAGATACAGGCAGAGATCTTACAATATCAACAAATGAGGCTGGATTTACCTCCATCTGTAAATAAAAGGCGGGATCCATAAGGGAAAACTCCTTGTAATCAAGGTGTTGTAATATGTCCCTTACAAAAGTGGTCTTGCCTACCTGCCTTGGCCCTAAGATAATCACAGAACGGTGCCTTTTAAGAGAAAAGAGCACTTTATCCGTCCATATTCTATGGATTATTTTATTTTTTCCTGCCATATTTAAAATATAACTTAAAATTTGCCCGAATTCAATCCGCGATTATAATCATCACCCGTAGTGTATAATAGCTTGTGCAAATTTATAGTTTTGTTTTGGTAAAAGTTGAAGAATATCAACCCAATCCGTATAAAATCCATATAAAATTCGATTAACTGTAGTCATCCATTAACTCCTTACGACCACTGTTATAATTGGACTAAACCATAAGAAACGGAACCTGCTATGACTTTTTCTTCTTCCTCCCTTGACAAACTTAGGACATCACAATCGGGAGAGAAAAACACAACAATGTTAACTCACAAAATCCAAAAAATTCTCCCTCGTAATCACCTCAAATTCTGCGTTAGAAACTTCTGCCCAATGCTTAGGCACCTTTACCCTTTTTGCCGAATACTTAAACTCATACCCCAACAGTTTACCATCCCTCTCTTCAACCCAATCAACTTCTCCCCCAGAATAAGACCTCCAGAAATAGTTATTACTGTAAATCCCCTTATAAGATTGTTTTTTCAACCTTTCTATAACCAAAAAATTTTCCCATAATCTACCTATATCATCCCGAAACGAAAGAGGATTAAAGTTCCTTATAATTGCGTTGCGCACACCGACGTCGTAAAAATAATACTTCGACTTTTTAGTAATTGCATTCCTGAGATTTCTACTATAAGGAGGAAGCCGATAAAGGATAAATGCCTCTTCCAAAATAGACAAATACCGTGCTACCGTTTTTTTATTAAGACCAACCACAGCACCTATTTCTGAAAGAGATACCTCATTGCCAACCTGCAAGGCCAACATCTTTAACATATCAACAAGGATATGCGAACGCTTTAACCCCTCAATCTCAAAGACATCCTTTAACAAATACGAGTTAACGATCTCCTCCAAAATCTCTCTTTTTCTTTTCACATCCTTGCTAACTATTACCTCAGGATACATACCGTAGATTAAAATCTCATCCAGAGACCTCATCAATTCAAATCTTCCACCTAAGTAAGGGATTAACTCCATCACCGAAACAGGATACAACTTAACCGTCCTCTTCCTACCCACTAACGGCTCACCCACTTGCCCCAATAAACCAAAAGAAGAGGAACCCGTAGCAATAACAGAAACATCCTTTATCATATCCACTATCAATTTGAAAGAAAAACCGATATTCGGGACCTTATGTGCCTCATCCACGATTAGAATCTCATTGTCCCCAATAAACTGACGCAATTTAGACAAAGAATTCTGACTTAAATACTCATACACA
>JAMOOT010000377.1 GCA_027065215.1 Candidatus Omnitrophota bacterium
GGTGATTGGATTAGAGGGTCCGATAAAGGTAAAGGTTCGGGTGATGAAGGTCTTAGAGCCAAAGAAAAAGTCTCATGATGTTCGCGAGGAAGAGGTTCCTATTCCATTTAGGAATATGGATGTGTAAAGTGGGGAGGTGCTGGGTTGAAAAGATTTTTGTATAAGTCGATGATCTTTTGTCTTGTTGCTTTCTGTGCGATATTCTCTTTTTCTCCGAGCATACAAGCCGATAGAGAGGAAATTCAGTCTCCTTGTTTAAATCAGGCGACTGGATCGGTTGTGTTTTTTTCATGTAGTGGGTGTTCTCCTTGTGGTTGTGGGGTTACGGGTACATATTGTGGAGTGGTCTGGAGTGGTATAAAGTCTCGTTCTGTAAGAATAGAATGCTTGCCTTTTACTTATACATATAAGATTTCCCAGGGGTGTTATCCTCCAAAGACGATTTCTTTTCACATAGATCGGTTGCCTGCTACTGTGACGATAGATGGAACGAGTTATAGGATAGATAGATTACCATATACGTTGAATTATAGTTACAGTTCTGTGTACGCTACGTGTCTAAGTTGTGGGGTATGTGTACCTTGTCCTTCGGGAGGATAGGATTATTATGGGTGAAGATAGAGTGTCATTGGAATTATCAGAGGCTATAAAGGCCTTAACAGATTTTGCTAAGATTGGAGAAGAAACTTTAACTTCGGCTATCTCCATTTGCATTGAGGCCCTTTCACAAGGGAATAAAATACTTATTTGTGGTAATGGTGGAAGTGCAGCGGATGCCCAACACTTTGCTGCTGAGTTAGTGGTAAGATTTAGAGAAAATCGTCGTTCTATACCAGCGATTGCCTTAACTACGGATACCTCTATTTTAACTGCTGGGGCAAATGATTTTGGGTATGAGACGATTTTTGCCAGGCAGGTATCTGCATTGGCTCGAAAAGGGGATGTCTTGATAGGTATATCTACCTCTGGTCGGTCTAAAAATGTTCTTTTGGCATTGGAGGAGGCTAATCGAATTGGGGTGAAGACAATTGGTCTGTGTGGACCCCGTTCAGATCAGATGGAAGCACTGTGTGATGTTTGCATTACAGTGCCATCAAGTAAGACCTCTCACATTCAGGAAGTGCATGAGGTTTGTTTGCATATCATTGCCCAAGAGTTGGAGATGTGGATTATGGAAGAGGAGAAAAAGGTATGAGAAGAAGAGTAAATGTTGGTGTTATAGGATTTGGAACCATAGGAGCGGGAGTTGTAAGAATTTTACTTTCCCGACGGTCTATGCTTAAACAAAAAACAGGTTTGGATATCCGATTGAAGTATATCTGTGATAAGGATTTTTCGTATGACAGAGGAATAGGAAAAGTTCCTCAAGAGTTACAAGTGAAGGATTGGAAAAAGGTAGTAGTAGATCCAGAGGTAGATGTAGTTGTAGAGTTAGTTGGGGGGACAAAAATTGCGGGAGAGATAGTCCTTACAGCGTTGAGGCAGGGCAAATCAGTGGTTACTGCCAATAAGGCCCTTTTGTCTGAAAGGGCTAAAGAGATTCTTTCTATCGGGATACCCGGAAAAAATCTATTCTTTGAGGCCTCGGTTTGTGGGGCGATTCCAGTGGTAAAGACAATAAGAGAGGCATTAGTAACAAATAAAATAAAGGGATTATATGGGATAGTAAATGGGACCTGCAATTATATACTCTCTTCTATGTTTGAGTCTTCTTTAGAGTTTAAAGTGGCCTTAGAGCAGGCTCAGCATCTTGGTTATGCGGAGAAAGATCCTATACTGGATATTGAGGGAATAGATTCCTCTCACAAGATTTCTATATTATCTATGCTGGCCTTTGGTAAATACGTTCATCCTGATAAGATACTTACGGAGGGAATTAGCAGGATTGAGTTGATAGACCTCTTATTTGCTGCTGATATGGGGTATAGAGTGAAGTTATTAGCCATTGCCCAAGAAGAAAAAGAAGGCCTTGATATACGAGTTCATCCAGCCCTGATCCCTGAAGAGCATATGTTGTCGAATATTTCGGGTGTGTTCAATGGTTTATACCTGCGAACTGATACTGCGGGAGATATGCTCTTGTATGGTCGAGGCGCAGGTAGGTTCCCGACTGCGAGTGCAGTGGTGAGCGATATCGTTGACGCTGCTCGAGAGCGAATTAGCGGGATAGCAGGTAGAGAAGTAGAACTCAATTTTTCTCCTAAGGTTGCTGAAATAGAGAGTAGGTATTATATCAGGTTTACGGTGGTTGACAGGCCGGGGGTGTTGGCGAAGATCTCTGGGATCTTGGGTAAGCATTGTATAAGTATTTCTTCAGTGCATCAGACTGAGCGGGCAAAGGGAAGAAATAATACGGTTCCGCTGATCTTGCTCACCCACGAGGCCAGCGAAAAAGAGATGTCTCAAGCAATAAAAGAAATTTCTGAATTAGATGTAGTGAAACGCACACCAGTGTTGATAAGGATTATGGATCTATAAAAGGAGTAGATAATGGGTTGGAGAGGTGTAATAAAGGAATACTGGGAATTTTTGCCAGTAAGTCGTAAGACGCCAATCGTGACCTTATTAGAAGGGAATACTCCCCTGATCCCGGCTCCTGCAATTGCTGCTCGTGTTAGTAGGCACGCTCAGGTTTATTTAAAATTTGAAGGAATGAATCCAACTGGCTCCTTTAAAGATAGAGGAATGACTATGGCAGTCTCCAAGGCAATAGAAGAGGGGGCCAAAGCAGTTATTTGTGCATCAACAGGCAACACCTCGGCTTCTGCTTCAGCCTATGCAGGTAGGGCTGGGATAAAGTCAGTTGTGGTGATTCCTGCTGGTAATATTGCTTATGGCAAACTCTCACAGGCCTTAATACATGGTGCCCAGGTCTTGCCAATAGATGGTAATTTTGACGATGCCCTACGCTTAGTCAGAGAGATTGCTGAGGAGTATCCTATAAAGTTGGTGAATTCAATAAACCCATACAGAATAGAAGGGCAAAAGACTGGGGCGATTGAGATCTGTCGGCAGTTGGGTAGAGTCCCTGATTTTCACGCCATACCAGTAGGAAATGCTGGCAATATTACTGCTTATTGGAAGGGCTATATTGAGTATAAGGTGAGAGGATATATAAAGCGCCTTCCTAAGATGTTGGGTTTTCAGGCCAAGGGGTCTGCCCCTATTGTCAGGGGAAAACCGATAAGGAATCCTAAGACCATAGCTACGGCGATAAAGATAGGAAATCCTGCCAGTTGGCAGGGTGCGGTTAGGGCAAGGGATGAGTCTGGAGGTTTGATTGAGGCAGTTAGTGATAGCGAGATTATTGCCGCTTATAAGTTGATTGCCCAGGAAGTAGGAGTGTTTGCTGAACCTGCCTCAGCAGCTTCAGTGGCAGGTATATTGAAGAAGGCGAAGGAAGGGTATTTTAGTAAGATAAAGAAGAATTTTGTAATTGTTTGTATCCTAACCGGCCATGGCCTAAAGGACCCAGATAGGGCGGTTGCAGTAGTAAAGCGAAAGTTAAAGACCTATCCCGCTAACAAAAAGGCATTGGTGAAAGCGATATTCAAAAGGAGTAGATAATAATGGAAGGTGAACTGTTGGTAAAGATAAAAAGGGCCTTAGTAAGCGTCTGGGATAAGACTGGATTGGATGAACTTTCAGAGGTCTTTCGCGATTATGGAATAGAGGTAATATCTACTGGAAAGACTGCCCGGGTATTGCGAGACTTGGGTGTTGAGGTAAAGGATGTCTCTGATTGGACTGGTTCTCCGGAGATTTTGTCTGGACGGGTAAAGACCCTCCACCCCAAAGTTCATGCTGGGATATTGTTTCGTCGGAAATATCCGCAAGATCAGGAGGATTTACAAAGGATAGGGGCTTTACCTATAGATCTGATAGTGGTTAACCTATATCCATTTCCTGAGGCCTGTAGATCTGGGGAAAAGGAATTGGTGGAGTTTATAGATATAGGAGGGCCGACTTTGTTGCGGGCTGGAGCAAAAAATTTTTCTTGGGTTACAGTTATAAGTTCGCCTGAGGATTATCCGTTGTTGATAAAGGAATTGCGTGCCAATCAAGGAAAGGTAAGTTTGAGATTCCGTAAGAGGATGGCAGGGAAGGTGTTTTCTCTTACTGCTAAATACGATCTTTGGATTGCCCAGTCTTTGTTTAAGGAAAAGGCGCAGTTTGGTGACGAGATGGCGTTTGGCCTTTATAAGGCGTTGGATTTGAGATACGGTGAAAATCCGCATCAATTGGGAGGTTTTTATCTCCCGTTTGGTCAGGAGTTAAAATTTGAGAAGATTCAAGGGAAGGAGTTGTCCTACAATAATCTAATGGATCTTTCTTCAGCGTGGGAGATGGTAGATTGGTTTTCGCCTCAGGTATGTGCAGTGGTGGTGAAACACAGCAACCCTTGTGGACTTGCTTTGGGTAAGGACCCGGCCCATGCCTATCGTCGTGCTTATCAAGCAGATCCATTGTCTTCATTTGGGGGGATAATCGGGATAAATGCAGAGGTAGATCGGAGCTGTGCTAAAGAGATATTGAAATCAGGTTTTAGAGAGTGTGTCATTGCTCCGAGCTTTTCTCAAGATGCCCTAAAGGAATTTTCCAAAAAGCCCAATGTAAGGATAATGAAGATAAAAAAGTACAGCCCTTCTCTCCCAATTCGGGCTGTGTTTAATGGATATCTTCTTCAGGAGAAAGACAGATTGAGGTTGAAAGAATCAGATCTACAGGTTGTAAGTAAAAAACGACCTACCAAATCCCAAATAAGGGATTTGATCTTTGCCTTTGAGGTTGTGCGGTTCGTCAAGTCCAATGCAATAGTGGTGGCCAAGGGTGGACAGGTATTGGGTGTGGGAGCAGGGCAGATGAGTCGGGTAGAATCAGTGGAGATCGCTCTAAGGAAGTCAGGAGAAAAGGCAAGAGGTGCTGTCTTGGCCAGTGATGCCTTTTTCCCAAAGACTGACAATGTTGAGTTGTGTGCTAAGGCTGGGATAAAGGCAATAATTCAACCCGGTGGTTCGAAGGCGGATCCTCAAGTAATTGAGACTGCTGATAGGTATGGAATCGTATTAGTTTTTACATCCCATCGCCACTTTTTACATTGATTATGAGGACTAAGAGTGATTTTCTAAAAAGGGTGCGGACAGGAAAGCTGGAAGAGATAGAGGCCCTTAAAGAGAAATACCCTCCGAGTTATGTGCGACATCTATTAGCTCAAAGGGGCAAGTTTTATAGTTTTCGCCATGCATTGTGTCATGGAGCAAGGA
>JAMOOT010000378.1 GCA_027065215.1 Candidatus Omnitrophota bacterium
GAAAGTGCTTCTTTTTATAGGTTATAAGGTCAAGATAACAGCAGTTCCTTTACCTTCTAAAATAATGAAAAGAGTTCTGCCTCCAAGAATAACTAAGTTACGTCCACAAATAGGATAATTTTCGGTAATTCCTCAACTTGATTCGCTTTCAGAATCTTGAGGATCTCCATAATTTTCTCCCCTTGATTATCAAAAATAGGGAGAAGTTATTGACAAAAAGGAAGAGTGGAGTTAAAAAGACCTCTTGGTATTGGGTAATTTATGTCTTTATCTAAGTTTTGATGATGGGATATGTTGGTTAAAATGTTAGTGGAGATTTGGTTGGCAGGGGGTGGGTTGTGAGTGAGATAGAATATAAGCCGATAGGGATTGTCCATTCTCCTTTTAAGGAACCGAAAGGGACGCCTATACAGCCCAAGGCCGCTGAGGGGATTGAGGGGACAGTTGAGGTGTTTTCAGAGTATGTTGAAGGAATGAAGGATCTTGATGGTTTTTCTTATGTCATTTTGATATACCACTTCCATTTATGTAAGAGGTCGCTGTTGCAGGTAAAGCCTTTTATGGATGATCAGATGCATGGTGTTTTTGCGACAAGGGCTCCAAGTAGGCCGAATCCGATTGGTATTTCGGTAGTAAGGTTAGTGAAGGTTGATGGGAATATTTTGTATATCAAAGATGTGGATATTGTAGATGGGACTCCTCTATTGGATATCAAACCTTATGTTCCTGAATTTGATGTAAGGGTGGTTGAGAAGATAGGCTGGCTTGAGAAGAACGTGAAAAAATTGCCGACGTCAAGAGACGATGGAAGATTTCAATCTGAGTGATGTGATTTTTGATGGCGAAAGATAGTTAGAATTATGGCCTTGTCAGGATAGAGTCTTTTCCATACAGATTGATTTGATATTCTCTCTTGTGTTTACTCGTAATTGGTTGAGGATGCTTTAATGCAATTCATTTTTTGTCCTTGACAAGTCAGGGATATTACTTAGTATCAAACTAAGGTGGTTGTAAAGGTGCAATTGTTTTTTAGAGAAAGGAGGGGAAGATGGGGACAGTGGAAAAGAAAGAGGCAAGGGATGAATTGACCTTTGGGTATATATTGCGGTGGTTTTCTCCTCGTTGGTTTATATTTGTGATGGGAACGGGCGCTTTAGCGAATGTTTGCCAACTGCTTGCGGGTAGATCGGTCGGGCCTTTACATATTTTGGCGGAGTTCTTTTTAATCGTTGCTTTGGTGGCGTTTCCTATTGCATTCTTTTTGATGGGGATTAGGTTTTTTATTGCCTTTGATTGTATTTTGAAGGAGTGGAGGCACTCAAGTCTCATTCAATTCTATTCTGCGATTTCCATTGCAGCGGCGATATGCGCTACTGGCCTGTTAAATGTCCCTCTGCCGTTTATTTCTGAGAGCACGGCCTATATGCTGGCAGTTGTGTTTTGGTGGATAGCCTGTCTTGTGGGTATGTTCTTTATCTTTTTTACGCCTTACAAGGTCATTACTGGCAATCATGCTGAGCCGCGTAGGGCATTGGGTTTTTGGTTCCTTCCACCAGTTGGGCTTTTTGTCTTGGTGTTTGCTGGTAATTTTTTGGCTATGCACATAAGAAATGTGAGTTATTTGCGTTCTTTGTTGCTCTTTAATATCCTTGTCTTGGGAGTGGCAATCGCGCTTACTGTGATAATTTATACGATTTTTATATTTCGCAGTTTTTTCTACAATTTCCCGCGAAGGGATGTTGCCCCCAGTTTTATGATAGGAGTGGCACCGGTAGGGGTCTCTATTATAGCCATAAATACGATCTTACCGGTTATTAAGAAGGCCGGATTGACGATGGTAAATTTATCTATCCTTTCACCATTGGTGAAGATTGTCTCATTGCTACTTTGGGGATTTGGATTGTGGTGGCTTATAGTGGCAGTGGCGGTTATATCTACTTATTTTATAACGCAGGGCGTGCCGGTTACCTTAGGGTATTGGGCCTTTATCTTTCCTCCTGCAGCCTACGTTATTGCTTCTCTGATTATTGCTAAGAAGTTGAATTTGATATTTGTAAAAGAGGTGGCCGTCGTTTTGACGGTATTGCTTATTATAGGATGGGTTATAAATTTGATTTTGACTATTAGAGGGATGATAGATAAGAGTATTTTTGATGTCTCACCTTCATTTAAGGAGGAACTTCCACGTCTTTGATTGTGTGTCAGTGTGTCAGGAAAACTGGAGGGGATAGAGATTGGGAGGGGAGGGTTTAGACTTTGACCATGGTTTACAACGGTTGAATGTGGGCAGGTAAAAAGATGACCTACAGAAGGTGCCTCTCTTTAGTAATGGTTGGTGCAAAGGAGTCCAATTTTAGTTGCTTGCGGAGGAGAGTTTACCTTCTTTGATCAATTGTTCTTTTACCTTTGCCCATATATTTTCTCTCTTGTACAATTCCCTTAATTCATTGATGTCAGGGAAGGTGATGGCCTTGCCCAAACAGAGATTAGCACAGGTAGTGCATCCTACGATGCATTCATAAGGTCGGACGACTTTAGGCCCGTTTTCTGTCCATTCATATACTTTCTTGCCGCAGTTCATGCACATTCCACACTTTACACACTTGCTTAAATCCACTCTGGGATACCAGTTGACCTTTTCCCTTGGATAACCTACCAACCACGCCATATCTTCCTCCTTTCGGTTCTCTTCTGCATTCTTGGATTCCTAAGATAATTCTATCTCAACATATCTACTTGAGATAGGTAATGTTCTATATTTGAGGCCTTGGTGAAGCACAACTGCCTCTATTTTACTAGAGTTGAATATCTTTCTCGTGCTATTTTTTCTTTATATGAATAAATTATCATATATTCATATAATTGTCAATTTTGATAATTGCTTTTGTGAGGCGAAATTATTTGACAAGAAGGAGGAATTTTTATATCATAATTGTGAACTATGGTTCATAAATTGAGAGGAGGAAGATGTGACGCGGCCGAGAAAGGTGAGGATTGTAGGGTATCCACCGGCGGTGTGGTTCTTTAAACCGCAGGGGATACCGACGAGGGATTTGGAAGGGGTGGAGTTGAGTATGGACGAGTGTGAGGCGATTAGATTGGTTGATCTTGGTGGGTTGACTCATGAAGAGGCGGCAAAAAGGATGGAGGTGTCTCGGCCAACTTTGACTCGATTGGTAGAGTCAGCCCATAAAAAGATTGCGGTTGCTTTATTTGAAGGCAAGGCTTTGATGGTGACTGAGCCGAGTGGAAATATAATTTTGCGAAATGATAGATTTTATTGCCAGGATTGTTGGAATAGTTGGATTGCCAGAAATGCAAGGGGATGTCCTGAATGTGGGTCCTCCAACATTATTGGATGGAGGATGAGAAGAAGGTGGAGACAGAGAGGTTTTAGAAAAAGGAGGTGAGATTATGCCTTGGGGAGACGGAACCGGACCAATGGGTTTAGGCCCAAGGACAGGGCGTGGATTGGGATTCTGCTCTGGTTTTGGTGCACCTGGATATGTAAGAGGTGGTGGCCCTGGATGGGGACGCGGTTGGCACTTGGGATGGGGACGTGGATGGAGATGGTTTCAACGCACCGCTTCCACGCCGTATGACGTTGACTATGAAAAGATGCTTGAGGCAAGGCTGGCAGCATTGGAGAGAGAGGCTGAGTGGATAAAAGAACAGTTGAATCGTTCTCAATCTCAGCCCCAGTCCCAAGGAGGTCAAGGATGAAGATAGCAGTCCCTGTCCTGGGCCCTGGCCCGGATCTTATGATGGATGAACGCTTTGGTCGTGCTCGATTTTTTTGGATCTATGATTCTAATTCTAAAAAAGGTGAGGTTATTGAGAATCCGGGTTATTCAGCGGCCACTGCTGCTGGGCCAGCGGCAGTGCAGACCCTGAAGGATGCAGGTGTAGAGGTCTTATTGGCAGCCAATGTTGGGCCGAAGGCCAGGGATATGCTGGTGGCTGCCAAGATTGAGTATCACGAGATTGAGCCTCAAGATGCTCAAAAGGCAGTGGAGGCCTTCTTGAAGAGTCGGGGGCTATGATAAAGATAGCGGTTGCCAGTGGAAAAGGTGGTACGGGTAAGACAACGGTATCTGTAGGTCTTGCCCGTGCCTTTTCTTTATTGGGGAAGTCCGTGGCATTGGTAGATTGCGATGTGGAGGAGCCTAATTGTCATGTGTTTTTCCCTGAAAGCAGGGCAATAAGTAGGAAAGATGTGATTTCTTTGGTGCCACACGTTGAGGAGGATCTGTGTTCTGGTTGTCGCAGATGTTATGAGTTTTGCCATTTCAATGCGATTGTGGTCTTTGATAAGGCGAGGATCTTGGATGAGTTTTGCCATAGATGTGGTGGGTGCAATCTTGTGTGTCCGAAAGGGGCCATTTCCGAAGAAGAGGTGAGGATAGGTGAGATATTGGAGTGGGAGGTTGGAGAGAGATTTCGTCTTAGGGAGGGCAGATTGACGGTTGGACAGGCAAATCCATCTGAATTGATTAAAGAAACAAAGGATGTCTCTTGGGGAGAGGTGGTGGTAATTGATTGTCCTCCCGGCACGGGTTGTTCGGTTATGGAGGCGATTGAAGGGGTGGATTTGGTGGTGGCAGTGGTGGAGGATACGCCATTTGGGGTGCACGACTTTGAGAAATTTCTTTTGGTGACAGAGAAGATGGCGCTGGATAAGGTTGTGGTATGGAATAGGGCAGATATATCTATAGGTGGTATAACTAAGGTCTGTGCTGATAAGGGGATAGATATAGTTATGTCTATTCCATTTATGAGAGAGTTTCAGGAATCTTATGCCAGAAGAAAGGATATAGTTTCTTTTTCCCAACGCTGGCGGGATGAATTTTTATCCTTAGCTAAGGTTTTGTTGAATAGAATAGAGGAGAACAAGAGGGATGCTACCTAAGGAGATCGTGGTATTAAGTGGAAAAGGTGGGGCTGGCAAGACTACGGTGACTTCGATTTTGTCCCATCTGTTGCCTAATAAGGTGATCTGTGATTGTGATGTGGAGGGAGCAAACCTGCACCTTTTGCTCCATCCGGAGATCTTGTGGAGTAGGCGGTTGTCTTTGGGTAGGATTGCCAGTGTTAGGCAAGAAATTTGCGCTGGGTGTGGAGAATGTGCAAGACATTGTAGATTCTCTGCTATCAGGATGAAAGGCCGAAAGGCTGAGGTGATGGGGGAGAAGTGTGAGGGATGTGGGGTCTGTGATTTGGTCTGTCCGGTTGG
>JAMOOT010000379.1 GCA_027065215.1 Candidatus Omnitrophota bacterium
GGAAATACGGTTTTCAATAATGTCTTTGACGATTTAGGACCCACTATTGCTGCAGGGGCTGCAGATGCCAGTGCGAATATGGAACGTGCTGCGACCAGTTCAGACAGTTTGTTTTCCTTGACGACCGCCCAGGGTAATAGTTTGGCATTATCTTCAGGGGATGTGGTTTACATTTCTGCCTTTAAAGGGGGCATTGCATTGACTACGCTCTCTGGTGTTGTGGGTCAGGACTTTTCTACCTTGGGAGAGTTTGCTGAGTATATAGAGGATGTATATGGGATAACCTCAGAGGCCGATGGCGTGACCATTGATGATTTAGGGAGGATAAATATTTCTGGGGATATAGGTTCGGGGAATGAATTTTCCAACATCAGTATAACTGCGACCAATGCCGCTGGTACGGTTCAGAGGAGTTATTTCAATGCAGTGAATAGTTATTCGATTGTACAACATGCGACCGGTGAAAGCGCTACATTGTCTATGACAGTCTATGATTCATTGGGAGTAGAGCATCGAGTTACGATGATATTTACCCGTATTGCTCCTAATACGTGGAAGTGGAATGCGGACTGTGAGGACGATTGCCTTGGGGGTAGGAATATATCTAATGGGATGCAAACCATAGAATTCTTGACAAACGGTTCATATAATACTTCTACAGGGGCATTATCTATAGATTTAAATAATGGAGCTAATAGTCCCCTTCTAATTAATCCCGATATGACGATGTTTACCCAGTTTTCAGGGGATTCGGCTATTAGTTTGCGTCAGCAGGATGGGTATCCTATGGGTATATTGGAGAAGTTTTCCATAGGCGCATCGGGAGATATCACAGGCATCTATTCTAATGGGTTGACAGATCTGTTAGGGAAGATCGCTTTAGCAACATTCAGTAATCCGGGAGGTTTGCTCAAGGAAGGTGATAATCTTTATAAACAGTCTATGACCTCAGGTGTTGCCCAGGTTGGGGAGCCAGGTACTGGTGGTAGAGGTACCATTAATAATGGAGTCTTGGAGATGTCGAATGTTGATCTGGCAAGGGAGTTTACTGATATGATAATTACCCAAAGAGGATTCCAGGCCAGTTCGCGCATTATAAGCACTTCAGATGAGTTGTTACAGGAATTGGTTAACCTGAAAAGATAATAAAAATTAGTGCTGGATGAGGGTGAAGATGATATTGTTGACTTTACTCAATGGCAAAAAGATAGTAGTAAATGCGGAATATATAAAGACAATAGAATCGCTGCCTGATACAATCATCTCTTTCATCAATGGAGAAAAGTTAATGGTAAAAGAAAGAGTTGAAGATGTAGTTGAGAAGGTGATAACTTATAAGAGGCTAATAAACACCTTATTATGGCAGGGGTAAAGGGGCTTTTGTAATATGGACATATCTACACCAGCAGGGTTAGCCTTAGGGTTTATTCTTATCTTGGCGGCGATGGGGTCCTCCATCCCAGCCTTTATAGATGTGCCTTCAATGTTGATTGTGGTTGGTGGGACAATTGCCGCTACTTTGATTAGTTATCCACTTGAACGGGTGTTGGGAATCTCACAGATCTTAATGAAGACAATGTTTTTCTCCCTTCCTAAGAATACAGATGTGGTTAAGACCCTTATTGATTTTGCTACCCGAGCCAGAAGAGATGGAATCCTTGCATTAGAAGAGGCATCGCAGAGTATAGAAGATCCCTTTTTTAAAAAGGGATTGCAGTTGGCTATAGATGGAAATCCACCGGAGGTGATAGAGGCAGTCTTGACTACCGAAGTAGAGAAGATGGAGGAGCGGCATCAGATGGGTGCGGGGATGTTTTCTACGATGGCCAGTTATGCCCCATCCTTTGGGATGATAGGAACACTTATTGGGTTGGTGCAGATGTTGAAAAACCTGCAGGATCCATCCAGCATAGGGGGAAGTATGGCAGTTGCCTTAATTACTACCTTCTATGGGGCAGTTTTGGCAAATCTTATCTTTCTCCCGATTGCTGCCAAATTAAAATATCGTGCCCAAGAAGAAAAATTACAGATGGATATCATTATGGCTGGGATATTGGCTATTCAATCGGGCGATAATCCCAGAGTCGTTGAAGAAAAACTAAAGACCTATCTTCCCCCCAAGGAACGTTCTGAGGTCTCAAGTGAATAATTTATCTTCACAATGAAGAGAGGATGTCCCTTTAATAATGGCTTTGGAAAAATTCGACATCGTTGACAGTCTTTAATGGAATGTGGTAAAGTATTTTCTACCTTTAAGCATTACTGAAAATTCCATAACAAGGAGTTGATGATGAACAGAGTTTGGGGGATATTTCTTGGATTATTTTTAGTCCTGTTGGCAGGGTGTGGTTTAAACAACAATAATAGTTCATCTGCTTCAGAAAAAACTATAGTGATGTGGCATTGGTTGAGCGATAAAGAAGAATTGTTAGAAACCTTTGCCAAGGAGTTTTATGAAAAGACAGGAATATATGTAAAGACAGAATGTTTCCCTCCACCTGAGACTTATATTCAAAAGATAATGGCCTCGGCTCAGACCAATACCCTTCCAGATATTTACAGTATTCTTAACAGCAAAAGAGATTTCGCGAATTTCGTAAAAGCAGGTTTTGTGTTGAAGTTAGATTCGTATATGGATGCAAACGGTGGCGAATGGAAAAATAGATTCTTTGAGAATGCCCTTAAAACAGTGAGTTTTGTGGCGGGAAATCAGTTTGGTATAGATCCTGGAGTATATGGGGTGCCGATTGATGTAATAAACATCCAGTATCTTTATAATAAAGATATATTTAGGAAGGCTGGATTGGATCCAAATCATCCACCCCAGACCATAGATGAATTTATCAATGCAGTCAAGAAGATTGAGAAGGCAGGCTACGGCGGTTTAGTAAGTGGTTTTGGGGAGCCTTGGATCGTTGAGTGTTTTGCTTCAAATTTTGCATGGAATATAATGGGAGAAGAGAAGATGATAGCAACCTATAAAGGCGAAGTCCCTTATACAGACCCAGATTGGATAAGAGTCTTTTCACTTATTGAAAGAATGGCGAAAGAGGGAGTATTTGTCCCTGGGATTGTAATTAAATCTAACAAGGACGCTGAAGTAGATTTTGCTTATGGAAAAGTCGGTTTTGCCTTCAATGGGTCTTGGGCCATAAATGTTTATAAAAATTCTAATGAGAATATACAGGTTGGAATAATGCTTCCACCGAAAGTATCCAATGCCAATCCACGTGGCATATGGGGTGGGGCTGGAACCTGGTTTGCTGTAAATGCAAAATCTCCCAAGAAAGAATTGGCAGTGAAGTTTTTGGAATGGTTGACAGAGAAAGAGCAAGAGATAACATATGCCAAAGAGACCTTTAGTATACCAGCAATAAAAGGGTGTATGGAGGCAGTCCCCGAGGAAGTGAAAGGATTTCTATCAGGGATGAAGTATGTATACCATCCGCGTAATTTCCCTGTGCAAGAATATCCTTTGGTCGTAGAGGCCTTTACTAAAGGGATTCAGGCAATAATCACTGGAGAAAAGTCCGCAAGGGAGGTTGCAGAAGATATTCAAAAGGTCAAAGAAAGAGAGATGAAGAAACACCCTCGATGAGGTTTATTATGAGAACACGCAGGGTCTATACCCTAACAAATTATTTGTTTATACTGCCTGCATTACTAATCTTTTTGGTGTTTGGTGTATACCCATTTTTTAAGGTCTTCCAATTATCGGTAATGTCTTGGGATGGAATTTCTCCTGAGGTCAAATTTGTAGGCCTACAAAATTTTATTGAGGTTTTACATGATAGGGTATGGTGGGCCTCGGTTCTAAATGCTGCCTGGATAACCTTTTTGGCCTTAACGATTCAGAATGGCGTTGCTCTTATCCTTGCTTTACTCTGTGCCCAAAACATTAGAGGAGGGCATGTATATCGAGTTATATTTTATCTTCCGCCGGTGCTTTCTGGGATAGTAATAGGTTTGATTTGGAAGTGGATATTTAGATATCCAGATGGGATTTTAAATATGACATTGATAAAATTGGGATTAGAGCATTTGACTCGGGATTGGTTAGGGAATCCCCATACAGCCCTGAATGCAGTGGCAATAGTTCATATGTGGAGGGGCTTTGGTTGGGGGTTTGTTATTCTTTTAGCCGGTCTTCAAAATATCCCACAACAAATCTATGAGGCGGCGAGAGTAGATGGAGCGAATGCTCTGCAAAGATTTATATACATAACCGTTCCGTTGATGATACCAGTTTTTGTTTTAGTCTCTATCCTAACGATTCTGGGAAGTATGCAGATTTATGATATCATAGCGGCTACTACAAATGGTGGCCCGGGGTATCATACAGAGGTCCCTGTGACAAGGATCTTGGCCTCTATGCAAGGGGCAGGGCGGTTTGGTTATGCCTGCGCTCAGGGATTGGTTTTTGGTGCCATTCTCTTATTTGTTTCCTTGTTTCAGTTGTGGGTGTCGAAAAGATTAAAGCAGGAGTAAAGGTAGGTTGCTGAGAGAAAACTTGTTTTATAGAGTGCGCAGATATGCAAAATTGAGTTTTGCTTATATTGTATTAACTACTGTTGCTATTTCCTGCCTGTTTCCATTATGGTGGATGTTTGTATCAGCGTTAAAGACCCGTTCCACTATCTTTAGTGATTTTAGCCTTTGGCCTGCCCATCCCCATTGGGAAAATTTTTATTATGCTTGGACAAAAGGTGGGTTTGGAACTTATTTTTTGAATAGTGTCTTGTATACAGTAACCGTAGTTTTTTTCATTGTATTGTTTTCTTCTTGGGCGGCTTATGCCTTTTCTCGATTGGAATTCCCGTTCAAGAATTTCTTGTATCTCTTGTTGATAGCCAGCATGATGATTCCCATCCCGGGTGCATTTATTGCTTTATTCGTACTTTTGAAGATGCTTGGCTTAATTAATACACGAATAGGATATATTTTACCCCAAATAAATGCAGGGTTAGCCTTTGCTATCTTTCTTCTGCGGACGTTCTTTGATAAACTTCCTAGGGATCTGGAGGATGCTGCCAGGATTGATGGGTGTTCGCGTTTAGGGATATGGTGGCATGTTGTTATGCCATTGGCAAGACCTGCCTTGGCAGTGGTAATAATCTTTAATACCCTAATGGTTTGGAACGAATACCTTTTGGCCTTATTGGTGTTGCAGGATAAATCAAAGATGCCCTTGACCAGGGGGTTGATGGTCTTTCAGGGGGTACATTTAATAGATTATCCACTTTTGATGGCAGGCATGACAATTACCGTTATACCGGTTATTCTTGTTTACTTATTGATGCAGAGACATATAATAAAAGGAATCACTGCTGGGGCCTTGACAGGGCAATAATATAGGAGAAGAAATGGTATATCTACTGGTATTTTTATCAATTTTTCTCTCGTCGTGCTCTTCTGATAGAGGAGGAGACAGGTTTAACCGAATATCTATTGCTCCTGCGTGGAAAGGTGCGCCAGACTTTTCGAATCAAAATCTTATTCATGAAGAGGCAGAAAAGCAAGAGGTAAAGTTTGAGGTCTCAGAAGAAGAATTGAGAACCCTTCCAGCAAGCAAACTTATTTTAAAGGCATGGGGGGCATTAGGGGCAGGTGCATTTAATACAGCGATTCAAGTAAGTGAAAAAGTGCTTGAACGGTTTAGAGAGAAGGCTGTGGCTCAGCAGAAATCTTTGTCAGGCCAGTTCCCAAAAGCGGGGAAGGAAAAAGATTATGCTGAATTAAATGCTTGTGGATCAGCCCTTTATGTCATTGCTGAGTCTTATGAAAAGCAAGGCCAGTGTGAGAAGGCGATTGAGTTTTACAGAAAGGCAATAAAGGAGTTTCCCCTTTCTCAGAATTGGGACCCAAGGGGATGGTATTGGAAGATTGCTGAAGAGGCCAAGGCAAAGATTGAAAAATTAGAAAGAGATGGTTGTAATGAAAAAGAGTAAGAATTTCTTATTAGCATTAATAGTTGTTTTGCTTTTGTCAGGATGTCAAAGAGAGAAAAAAATTATCCCTTATACCGAACCTCTTCCTACTCCAAAGTTTAGTCTTTATGATTATGGCACAGAAGAGGTTGTGGATTACGGGAAATATGGAACCTTTGTTGGAGTTGGGACTAAGAATTATAAGTATGTGATAAAAGACCAAGAAGGGCTTTCTAAGGCAGTGGGGGAAGGAATCTTCCCTAACACGACCAGTTTTCGTTGGGATCCTAAGTATCAAGAATATCGTAAAAAAGGGCTACTTAGAGGATCGCACTGGAATTTTTTGTATGGTTCAGATTTGTTGGCGAACTTTTTTAAGTGGTGTTCAGCGCCTGAGCCACCGGGGGTTCGGCAGTTTTATATAGCAAATATTTTGGAACGAGCAGGCCTTATTGGGCATGCAGTAAAAGCCTATTATGCGATAGTTGTGCATTTCCCTGGTACCTATGGTTGGACGTATTGGCATACCCCATGGTATATTGGCCCAACCTCTCTATATCGCGTAAAGTTTTTGCTACGTCGATATCCTGAATTGAAAATGAAGTTAGTTGATGCCTCGATATCTATTATAAACGGCCAAGACAATGATATTCGCAATGACGAAGTAATAGTAAATCCTGGCAAGATTGTTCGGGTAAAAAAATCTGAAGACGCCCTCCCAAAGAAGGTATCTTTAAGAGGCGTAAAGATAGTGAAAGAATTAGGTGGGAAGAAAACCAAACTAATAAAGTATGCCAATGGGCATTGGCAACTAATAGTTGATGACAGGCCATATATTATCAAAGGGGTTACCTATTCGCCTACTAAGATTGGGCAGAGTCCTGATGATGGGACGATGCGGAATTGGATGTACTACGACTATAATAAAAATGGTCTTATAGATGGGCCTTACGATGCCTGGATTGATTGGAACCATAATAATAAACAAGATGCAAATGAAGGTCCGGTAGGAGATTTTGCAATAATGAAGGCAATGGGGGTAAATACCCTCCGCATATATCATCATCCAGATAAAGTGAACAAGAAACTTTTAAGGGACTTATATAAGCGCTTTGGCATAAGAGTAGTTATGGGGGACTTTTTGGGGATGTACACGATTGGAAGTGGTGCTGAGTGGACAGAAGGGACAGATTATACCAATCCTGTCCATAGGAAAAACATGATGGAGAGCGTGAAGAGGATGGTAGAGGAGTTTAAGGACGAGCCATATGTTATATTTTGGTTGTTAGGGAATGAGAACAACTACGGTGTAGCAAACAATGCGAAAACAAATCCTGATGCTTATTATAAATTTGCTAATGAGGTTGCTAAGATGATAAAGAAATTAGATCCTACCCGTCCAGTAGCAATATGTAATGGTGATATGTTATTTTTCGATAAGTTTGCCAAGTATTGTCCAGACATCGATATATATGGTCTTAATAGTTATAGGGGCAACAGTGGTTTTGGGGATATTTGGGAGGTTGCTCATCGTCTTGCACCGGACAAAGTTGTTATGATTACAGAATATGGTTGTCCTGCTTATGCAAAAGGGATGTCCCGGGAGGAAATTGAAAAGGCACAGGCGTTGTATTATTTAGGATGCTGGGAGGATATATTGTTCAATTCTGCTGGATGGGATGGTTTTGGAAATGCTATTGGTGGTTTTGCATTCGAATACTTAGATGAATGGTGGAAGGGATATGAGCCATTTGTTCACAATACTGAATCACGTTGGCCAGGTCCGTTTATTGACGGTTTTATGTATGAAGAGTGGTTAGGTTTGTTTGGCCAAGGAGACGGTAAAGATAGTCCGTTTAAACGCGAACCTCGTCGGGTATTCTACTACCTGCGCAAGGTTTGGCGAGACTAATTTTAAAAATTTTTAATTATGCTTTGACTTGATTAGAACAATGCATTAAAATATAGAATATAAGTGTCAATTTTGAGTGATGGGTTGGGCCAAATGAAAGAAAAAGGAGGTTGGATATGCGGAGGGTATTTGGTTTGTCCTTGATTTTGTTTCTTATAGCAGGGGTTTCTTATGCGGGTAAGGTTCAAGGGATAAAGATACCCGAAGGGAAGACGTTCAATATTTATACCGATAAAGGTGTCCCTGGCAATCATTATGTGCCTTCGGGGTATATGGGTGATTATGGGGACATTAGAATGAATGACGCCTATAGTGAAGATGTTCATTCGGGGAAGACCTGTATCCAGGTAATTTATACTGCAGATAAGTCACAAGGACAAGGTTGGGCTGGAGTATATTGGCAAAATCCTCCTAACAATTGGGGAACAAAGCAGGGTGGTTTCAACCTTTCTTCGATGAATAAGATTACTTTTTGGGCAAAAGGAGAGTATGGGGATGAGATTATTGCCAAGTTCATCGTTGGGGGCATCAAGGGACCGTATCCTGATTCTACAGAGGTCTCTATTGGTCCAATACAATTGACTGATGAGTGGCGGCAGTATGAGATTAATTTGGTAGGAAAAGATTTGTCTTACGTAAGTGGTGGTTTTGCCTTCATATTGCAGGCAGGGCAGAACCCTGATGGGGCCACATTCTATTTAGATGACATCCGTTATGAGTACGATCCCAATCTCAAGGCAGAGGTTAAGGGTCCGGAGGCTATGCCATTTGCAGTTTATATTGACAAACGTTCGATTGAGAACCACTTTGTTCCATCTGGATTTATGGGAGATTATACCGATATAAAGATGAATGATGCCAGTGAGGAAGACCCTCATAGTGGTGATACCTGTATTAAGTTTACCTATACTGCCCAGGGTTCTCGTGGTGCGAGATGGGCTGGGGTCTATTGGCTTGAGCCGGCAAACAACTGGGGGCAGATTGACGCTGGATACGATTTGAGCAAGGCCAAAAAACTTACCTTTTGGGCGAGAGGCGCGAAAGGTGGAGAGAGGATAGAGGCCTTTAAGGTTGGAGGTGTTCAGGGAACCTATTCGGATTCTGATAGTGCCGAAATAGGGCCAATAGTTCTAACCAAAGAGTGGAAGAAATACACCATTGATCTAAGTGGAAAAGATATGTCTTACATCATCGGTGGATTTTGTTGGGTAACCAATGCAGATGTGAATCCAGAGGGGTGTACCTTTTACTTAGATGACATTGTTTATGAAGAGTAAGTTAGGAATTAAGGTGTTGGGTTTTGGATTTACCAGGAGGGCAATTGCCCTCCTGGCTTTTTTGTTAGCGTTTTCACATTTTTTTTCTTGGGCTAAATCCGCACAGAAAAAAATAAGTTATATAAAAGATACTCCACGGGGATGTGTCCTTTATGTTTACGGCCAACCTTTTATTATAAAAGGCGTAGTATATCAGCCGATACCTGTAGGGAAAAATTGGGACTATGATATTTTTTCTCACCCGGAGATATTGAAGATAGATGGCCCTCTGCTTAACGAATTGGGAATAAATGTCGTTCGGTTTTATCAACCAGGGAAAGACATAGAGGCAACCAAGCGTTTTATCGATATTTTATACAAGAAATATGGAATATACACAATAATGGGGCATTGGCTTGGATTCTGGGACAATCCAAACTATGGTGATCCAGCCTTTAGAGAATATGTGAAATCATCGGTGTTAAACATGGTTAGGGCACTAAAGGATAGTCCCGGGATTATTATGTGGGTTTTAGGGAATGAAAATAATTATTCATTTGGGCCAGAGAATGTCAATCCTTGGATTACACAAGACCTTTTGAAGATTAGGGATCCAGCGGAACGCAGGAGGAGACAGGCAGAAATCTACTATTCGTTTGTTGATTACTTGGCAAAGGAAATAAAAAAGATAGATCCATCACGTGTAGTGGCATTGGGGAATGGTGGCACTAGGGGCTTGGATGTAGCAGGCAAAGTTTGTAAAAACATCGATTTATTAGGGCTAAATTTATTTACAGGGAAGAGTTTTGGTCATGTTTGGCGTGATGTGGCGAATGCCTTCCCGGATCGTCCTTTTTTTGTAATGGAATTTGGGGCTGACGCCTTTGATTCTTTGAAAAAAGAAGAAAATGATGAGATACAAGCTGAATACATAAGGTGTCTATGGCGAGAGATAGAAAGGAATCTTGCAGGAGGCACCGGAAAGGGAAATGTTGTCGGAGGGATTGTATTTGAGTGGACAGATGAGTGGTGGAAAAGTGATATTTTTAATCCCAAGACTTGGTGGAGACACGATAAGAAAGGAGACTGGTCTTGTGGAGGATATTACCACGATATAGCCTGTGAAGGAAATATGAATATGAATGAGGAGTGGTGGGGGATAGTGGCTATTTCACGAAAAAAGGATAAAAATGGGATAAATCTTCGAAAGCCGAGGAAGGCATTTTATGTGCTTAAAGATCTTTGGAATTCTCCCACGCTTGCCCGGCGAAAAGAAGATCTCAAGGGTTTAACAGATTAGGATAGGGAGATGTGCAGGGTCTTAATATGTGTTGGGCTATTAGTCTTAGTTAGTACTACTTTATTAGCGGATGAATCAGAGATATCCCATCAAGCAGAGATAGGGCGGTATGCATTGATTCAATCCCACTCTCAACTTCCCTCTGCGAATGGGGTTATTCCTAAGGGAAAACGATTTGATAACAGTTTAGTAAAGAAGGGAAAATCTTACTTTGAGAGAGAAAAAGAAGAAGTGATGCTTAGAGAGTTAGAAAGGTTTTCTCGAGATAGATTGTTGGATGAATCTGAATTAGAAAACCTTATAAAATCTGGACAATATGGTGAGGCAGCGCATCTTTATGCTCTTCTTTTGAAGAGCGGGAGATTTTCTCACGATATGAAGCGATATGGCGAAATCTTAGCAGAAAAGGGGGTGTTGTGTGCTGAGCAAAAACGAGAGATGGTTATGGCAAGTGAGTTAACTAAGTTTTCTCAAACTGAGGCAGAGGCCAAAGGAATTACTGAGAAAGGGCCTTATCAGGAGTCAACGCTACAGAAAGAGGTGAGAGGTGAGGAACGAGAGAAGGCACAGAAAAAATCCCGGGTTAAGATAAGTGGTCGGATTCGAATGGGAGTGGGAGTAAATTCAGATGGCGATATCCTTTGGAAGTGGACAAATCCGGACAAAGATTCTGTTCCTTATGAAAAATCCTGGCGCTATCTTTGGGGAGAGGAAAGAGAAGACACGTTTGATCCTAAAGTATACGATAAATTAGAAGTAAATCTAAAAAGTGAAGTAGGGGAGAATAGTGATTTTTTTGCCCAGTTAGTGTGGGATCCTTGGTCCTATGTAGGAGATGTGGATGCTCACATCCAAGCCTCTGCAGGAGGGGATGAAGCCGATGTGAGGCTGAAGTATATCTTTGCTACGGGAAGGACA
Organism: Candidatus Omnitrophota bacterium; assembly: GCA_027065215.1. GTDB lineage: Bacteria > Omnitrophota > Gorgyraeia > S143-82 > S143-82 > S143-82. Next base: position 11,314 of record JAMOOT010000379.1, read on the forward strand.
TTGAATGAGATATTTCGAACAAAGTACGGAAATATTCTCAATTTTGATGAAATAAAGGTGGTAGATGGAAAATTATCTCCCTATACGCCGAGAGGCCTTTACGATTGGTATACCTATTTTGATCCCATAGGAGGGGAAGAGATCCATGGTAGGTGGAATATATTGCGCAAGTTATACTGGGAATGGCAAGGGGATCTGTTTTCTTTAAAGGTGTTTCCTTTATCTGATCAATACGAAGCCTTGAAATCAGATGATCTTTTGCGTTTATCCGACAACCGGAAGGAATGGGAAGAGAGCCCATGGATCGATACATACGAGCCAAGTCGTGTCTTTGAACGAAGTGGGAATCCTGTCAAGGCAGGCAAGTGGGTAAGAAACATCTCTGCCTACGTTAGAGATAGTGAATGGAATCGATTGACCTATTTGAGAGGACTTAGTGTAGGGTTTGATAATGGGATATTGGAAGGAGAAAACACAGTTGCCTTACCGATGACTTTATGGGATGATTACTCCGATATAAACTCATTAGATGCTGCCAGTCGATGGAAGGTTTATTTAGAATCTTTTCCTGATGGATATATAGGATTGCTTTATACGGGAAAACGCGGCTTTGACGATGAGGAAGACTTAGAGGCTAAGAATGACCTGTTAGCAGTTGATTTGTATTTGCCTTTTTCTGATTTTCTTTTTCGTTCAGAAATCGCTTATTCAGATACAGAGATAGACGAGGCCAATGGCTACAAGACAGATTTCGATGGATATGGCTATGGTGTTTCTCTTTCTTATAGTCCTAATAAGCAATCTCATACAGGCGTATATTTTTACTATTTAGACGACACTTTTTTCCCGGGGTTGTCCAACTATCGTTATACCTGTGAGGAGGAAGAGAGATCAAAGCACATTTATTTTGATGAAGCCGATGAGGAAGAAGTCTCGGAGGATTATTATATAGATTACGGAGATGGATTGGAACGTGGTTGGTCAACATTGGGAATTTATTCTGTAGGGAAATCTTGGGGTTGGGATTATGATTTCTTTTTCAGGCATGTATTTTCAGATACAGGCAAGCATATTGAGACTCTGACCCGTGCGGAATTGAGCAGGGATTTGACCCAACAGGTTAGGATAAAGGGATTAGTTTGGTATAAATTCCTTCCAGATACTCAAAAAGGCAAAGACCCCTTGATCAGAGCCGATAGCGTTTATGCGCTTAGCGATTATTATAGTGGACAAAATAATTTATTGCAGAATAATTCAATAGAGGCGGGTAAGGATCCTTCGATTGGCCACTATTCTGTAGGAGCCAAATGGAAGCCAAACGATATATTTTCTCTTCAAGGTATTTGGGAACGGACAAATGATCCGATGAATTTCCCTCGCTTGTTGTATTATGACATATATGTAACAGACGAACAGAGAGATGGCGTATTATGGGATGCAATGGTGCCATTTTTGTATGACCAGGACATCTTTGGGTTGCCTCCGTATGAGTATTATGACATTTACAAGATAAAATCTTGTATTCGGCCTATCTCGTGGTTTGAATGTAGGTTGAGTTATACAAAAAATGAAGACAAATTTGCAACAGGAATAGATGACAATGTAAATCATGTAGGTTTGGATTTGCTATTTTATTTACCCAAAAATATAACCCTTTGGGGCAATTATACATTCAGTCGCATGTATGATTTATATCGTTACAATAAAGAAGGCATATTAGATTATGGTTCGCATCATAATTTCTTCGTTGGATTAAGATGGAGTATCTCTAAGGATGAATATTTGGATTTGATGTGGGGAGAATATGCTGGTTACATGTCTGATTCCTATTGGCACCTGTCAGCGGTGGATACCCAGCATATATTTCGGTTGGTGTATGAGAAAAAATTTTAATCACGGTTTTTTATATTTGCATAGAAGAAATTAAATATAGTGTCGGGAAAATTACGGGTGTGAATTAATGCATTCCAAGTTAAAAGTTATCGCTATATATTTGATACATTTAGGTTAGCATAAATTTAATTTTTTTAAAAGAGCATATTTAAGTTGCAAAATTGTTGACCTTATTTTGATGTTATGTTTTAATATGTAGTTAAAATATTGTTGAAATCTCTTTATGAATTATTGAGTAAGGGGATTGTCTTATGAGAGTAAGACGTAGATTGATTTTCTCTATTTTACTGTGGTATACGTCCATTTCAATGATTATTTCTAATATTCCTTTGTATGCTGGTTTGTCGTTTGATAGTGAAGTGTGTTTACTTACTGGAATAGAATTGACTAACAGTGGTGTTGCATTTTTGTGGAGATCGCAAGATGGAGCAGTAGATATAGGTCAAATTAAGAAAGCGATTTCATTATATTATTCTGCCCTTGCTATTCCTACGAGAAGTTGGTGGGTGGATTTATATTTATGGAATACCGATAGGCAGGTATTAGGAAAAGGGTTAGAAAGAACAGACTTAGGAGATATTTTGGTAAAATCCGACTTGGAGTTAAAACGCCTTGTCCAGCAAGTATTAAATAGTGAAAAGGCAAGTACGTTTTGGAGCACAGTTGAGCAATTGGGGTATGGAGTGGTTTCCCCTCGATTTTGGGTAGAGCCGGGAGAGGTTAGTGGATTAATGGATAAAGATACATTTAAGATCTACAAGGCCAAACTTCGATTGCGGGTTGCTATAGAAGATCCGCGAATTAATAAGCGTGATAAGCGAAGGTTAGAGCAAATCTTGATGCGGTTAGTTGTCCCTACTATTGAGAGGAAGTTGAATTCAGGTGAAGAATTTTCAAGCCTTAGGTCTGCCTATTATGCAATGTTGCTTGCTGCCTGGACAAAAGAAGGTTGTGATATTCCTTCTGAGATCTTGTATATAAAAGATAGTTATATTCTCCCAGATATAGGCAAAACACAGGTGAATACCTATGGTTATTTGATAAAGTTTTGTCGAGAGTTATTATCCAATCAAGTAGATTTATCTTCTGTTATCTTCTTGGGAGGTGGAGGAGAGTATGAGAACATACCGGAAGTCATCAAAGATGGTATTAAGGGTGTTCCTGATGTTCATCTTGATGAAGTAAAACAAGCAAAGGAGCGCAAGATTATTACAGATATCCCGAAACCTGAAAACGAATCTGATTCTCAACCGAAGACACAAATATGGAAAAACAAGGCATCGGAATTCGGATTAGATCCTAATAGTGTATTTGTGTTTGGAAATGTTCATTTTAGTGGGGTAAATCCGAAAGAGATTGTAGGCCCGAATGTAGTTATAGCGAATCTTTCAAAAGATGAATTGGTGATTAATAAAGATTTTGTTCGTAAATATTCTTCTCCTACCAAATGGTATCGTGGTAAACTGTTTTCCTCTCTTGTAGTCAAGCATACCGATGGTAAAATCCGAGTTTTAAGTATTGCAGACATCAAGACAGGAATAGATGCGTCTGAGTTTGTAGATACTGTGGGTAAGATAAAATCTTTATTTGATGGTAAGGTATTCCCTGGAGATGGGAATATCTTATTTATTCAGACTTCAAGGCAGAGAGACCAAAAGGTAAGCCGAGATAGATTGGGCAAGATAAGAGGGATAAAGATCTTTGTTGTGAATACAGATGTTTCTTCTGTTAAGTTATTAAAACCGAACAAATTCTTATATCCTTTATATACCTTATCTTCCTTTTATTATAGATGGCCCCGAGTTTCAAAGGAAGAGAGAGAAGATATGTATAATCAAGCAAAGATTCTTGCAGACTGGATAACAAATAACCTATCTTTGGCCTTAAGAGGGGAGATTTCTCTATATGATGCGGGGAAAAAGTTGGTGAAGATTTTAGATATGGGTGGGCGGTACATTAATGGCAAATTTATAAAGTTGAATGGTACGGTTGTTGATATTGTGGATAGAGAAATTGTTAACTGGTCGAAAAAGAATACCCTTTCAGATGTTAGGCAAAACTGGCTCATCGGAATCAGAAAAAAACTGCTCAATTATGTGCGGGGATATTACGAGACAAGTTTTAAGGGATATATCCACTTGGATAAGTCATGGCCGATTACCGAACAGTTAAAAGTGGGTATGGCCAATCTCAAGAAGATGTTAAGGGATACTGCTATTAATGTATTTGGTGGTATTTTGGCAGAGTATAACTTGCATATTTCCCAAGGCGATACACTGCCAGTTATCTTTCAAGAGTTATCGATGGCCTTTCAACAAGGCGCCTCGGACAAAGAGAGAAATATCATTGAGGACATTTCATTTGCTAACTCATTATCAGAGATAAAAGAAATTTTGAGGCAGATTAAGGGAGTAGAGTTAAGTGAGAAAAGAGAGAAGGATTTTATTGAATTAGCGAAAATGAAGGAGTTAGTTATATTGCAGGATATAATGAATAATTTGTTCTCTAAGGTAATGAAAAAATCAGAAATTAAAATAATTACCCCGAATGCTACCAATATACGACTGGCTTATTATCCTCTGCAAGGAGGGCTATGGGATATAGAAGATATATTAGCGGTCTTAAATATTTTGGCAACTGGACAGATAGACAAGTTAGTGATTACAGTAAGTGCCGGGGTTAAAGAATCCAATCCGACCTCAAAGATTTTGTCTGGTCCAATAATGGAATTATTGGCGGAATATATATTTGGAGGTTTAGTAGAGTTTTCTGATACTTCTGTTGATAGTGTTAAATATTTCAATGTAGCGGATGAAGAGATGATTCCCGATATAATGTTGGAGATGTCTATGAAATTAGAGAAAGGGAAACAGCATATATCGAGTTTCTATTATGTAACAGATCCAAGACATGCCAAGTTTATGGCAGTTGATAAGATTAGTGTGAAAAAAAGGGTTACGATTGAAAAAGAGATTTCTTATTTAAATGAACATAGTATCCCAGTGGGTTATGATGATGGTATTGGCCTTTTTTATTCGAGAAAAATGGAGGAGAGTGATTCGGAAATATCGGATTTATTAGTTTCTATTTTTGGTAGGGAAAAGTTGAAATCGATGATCGAGGATGTTTTGTCTGAGATCGGCATCCTTGATGATGTCCAAAAGGTACTACGCACTAAAGAAGAACAAATTCAAATCCTTTCTCGTTTACCGCTGGTTTTGGCTAAATTGTCCGAGGTAGAAAAGAAAGTAGGGCAGTTGGAGCAAAAGCAAATTAAAATGGGTAAAACTTTACGTAATTTTCTTAGAACCATAAGTCATCTATATTCAGGATATAACCACTGGGAAGAGGATGAAGACACTAATACTCCTGACAAAGTCGGTGGTTTGATGTTATCGCGGGTAAATTTCTTAGTGGAATAGGCTTTAGTTTTAACCCAGAAGGAGGTAAAGAGTATGAGAAGGGAAGGGAGATTGTCACCTATCTTGTCGCTTTTGGTTTCGTTCGCGTTATTGTTAAATACTACCGGTGTATATGCCATGCCGATTGGTGGTGTGGATGCTTCTTTTGGTTTCTTGGGAGTTGAGGCAAGCAAGGCAGGTGTTTCACTTGTTTGGCAAAAAGGGAGGGATATCCCCACTTATATCGAACGTTTGGCAGGTAGTTCATTCTTTGTAGGACTAACCGTTCCCAAAGAGGATTGGTGGGTAAATTTAGACTTGTTTGTGTCTCCTGAAGAAAGTTTAGGTAAAGGGCTTGAGTTTACACCTGCAGGTAGAATCCTTATGGAGTCAGATGTCAAGTTAAAACACTATGCAATGAAACTTCTTTCGGAATCAATGGCAGATGAATTAGGTGATAGCAGGGAAAACGTGTCTTTGCGTTTTTGGATAGAACCCCAGAATGTATCAGTGTCTGCAGATACAGATTCTTTAAGATTTGACAGAATGAGATTGCAAGTCAAGGCAGAAGTTGTTGGCAACGATGAAGTGGAACGCCTTGTAAATGCAGAAATTGTCCCAGAATTAACAAAATTAGTGAATAATTCCCCAGATTTTAAAGAATTGAGGTTGGTCTGTAAGGCACTTATTGCGGCCTGGTGGTATAAGAGTAGCCATAGAGATGGAGTCTTTAAGAATATAATAAACAATTCCTCGGTAAAATTGATAGATAATGCATTTTGGACCAGGCGAGGGTATATCGCAGATTATATGGGGACATTTATTACCTCTAAGGCCAAAGGTCTTGATTTTATCTCGATTTCAACAGGTGGTATCAGAGTCATACCTGATAAGATAGGTGTGGAGAAAAAGAGAATAGATGTTACCGACAGGGAGAAATCTTTGCCAGTCAAGTTTGTGCCAGTCGTTCCTGTATTTGGGGATGTAGATATGGATGGTGTTGAGGTGACAGGGAAGTCAGCCGTTGTATCTGCATATAAGGGTGAAGTAAAACTGGCCGAGTTATTAGGAAAGGATACAAGGATTGGAGATGAGATTGTCTTCATTCATCCTAATGGGAAAGTTGAAAGGATAAAGAGGCCTGAAAAAGGAGAAAGAGGAGTTCTCGTCAAGAAAGACAAAGCAGTAGTGATAAATAGTAAAGGTGAGGTAAAGGTAAAGGACCTTTCTAAGGATTCAAATCTTATTTCCTTTGGAACAAGCGGTTGGCGGTTTAAAGTACCCGTTAAGTTACAAGGTAAAGAAAAGGAAGAGGCAAGAGAGAAGTTATTAGCGAAAATGAAAGCGGCCTTACACGGTTTTGCAGATTATTATTGGGATCACATTAATTCCTTGCCCGACGAGTATAAAGATAGAAAAGGGGTTGTTATTGTTAGAGATAGTAGATATATGGGAGATGAGTTTTTAGAATTAGCAGTTCAAGTATTGACCTCCAGAGGGATTCCTGTTTATGTTGCCAGGGAAGAAGATGCTTCAACGGTATGCCCAACGCCAGTTGCAGCCTTTGCCATAGATCGTTTCAAGGCAGCCTTTGCTATTAATTTCACTGCCTCCCATAACCCAGCAGAGGATAATGGGTTTAAAGTAACCCCTTACGATGGTGGGGCAGCCGAACCAGAGATCACCGACGAGATAGGTATGCGAATAAATGAGAGATTATTAGGTTTGAGACCTATAGAAGAGTCTGCAATGGAAAAGGATTTGATTAAAGAGTTTTATATGGGTGATTTGCTCAGTTATTACGCTACATATGTTGAAAAAGAGCTGATAGATGTGCTGGGAGAAGAAGTATATTATGAATTGATAAGAAGCATTGGAGAAAAAGATGGCATTACTACAATAATCACTTCTGCACTGCATGGTAGTGCTGGTAGGGTCTTAAAGAAACTTTCTTATGATCTGGGATTTATGTCTTTCGGAGGTAATTTTATTGTTGAAGATAAGGATCCTGATCCCCTTTTCGGTGGCCTGAAAGCGCCTGAGCCCAGCAAGGAGATGCTGGAACGCATTGGACTGATTGGTAGAATAAAAGACCTTGAAGGTGCGGCTGTAGCATTCGTGCCCGATGGAGATGCAGATAGATTTGCAGTTATAGATAGTAAAGGAAACTATATTTCACCAAATCAGTTTATGGGGGTATTGGATGAGTTTTTAAATAAGTATGGAAGGAAAAAAGGAGGTATAGTTAAGACCGTACCCAGTTCAGATTTTGCCCTGGCAGTAGCTCGGAGATGGAATCAGCCCGGTGAAGAGATGAAGGTAGGTTTTAAGTGGGCAAAACAATTTTGGAATAGAGACGATATCGCAGTAGTAGGAGAAGAAAGTGCTCACATAGGATTGGCGGGAACAAAGACATGGGATGACGGATTACTTATGGGCATATTAGGGGTTCTTATGGAGGTGTATTATCGTAAGTATGAGGGCAAGAGCCTTTCGGATGTCGTTAGAGAATTGGAGAAAAAAGTCGGGTATTATAGATACAAACGCGTAAATGTTCCTCTTACTGCTGATCTTAAGAAGAGCCTGAAAGGACTTTTTGATGTTTTATATAGTCAAAAAGGAGGCAAGATTGTTGCAAGGAATGACCTTGATAGCCTTGCAGGTTTAGATTGGAATGCGATAGAAAAGGCCTATGGCAATAAAATAGATAAGGTAGTGTTATTAGATGGAGTCAAGATTGTCTTTGAAGATAATGGATGGTTTGCAGTAAGGCTTTCTGGCACAGAGCCTGTGGCCAGGTTATATGTGGAAGGTGTTGGCAAAAATGAAGAAACAGCAGTGCGCAAGCGAGGAATATTAGAGCGGGTTGGAAAGGAATTTTTAGATGGTAAGTTTTTGTCAGTAAAGAAGAATGGTCCATCAGGGGAAAAACTGCAGAGTTATGAATCTTATGAGGGGCTTTTCTTTAAAGATAGCAAAGGGGTCTTTAACATCAATCCATTAGTTAAAGACGAGTTGTTAGGCCTATTTGACGAGGTTAAGGAGTTTGGAGAATATCCGATTATCAAAGCAGATGATGTAAAGCGTGTGTTTTCAGGTATAGATTGGGATTCTATAGAGAAAGAGGCCGGCAACAAGAAGATTACAAAGGTGGCATTGAAAGGGGGAATCAAGGTTATCTTTGATGATAATAGTTTCTTTTCCATTAAACTTGGAGAAGAGACCCCAGTTGCCTGGCTGTATTCGTTCGGTGTTGGACAGGACGAAACAGAAGTTCGGCGAAATAAAGAAAAGATGGAAAAGATAGGCAAAGATTTCCTGCAGGGACGATTCTTCTCTGGGTTATCTTATGTCCCTTCTTTGGGGGTCGCTTCTGATAGATTGAATACCATTAATATGTATATCAATAAAATGCAAAAATTCGATAGTAAAGAGTGGAAAGGTTTGCTTGATTTGATCAATGATTTAGGGTATAGGGAAGTAGCCCATATGTTAGCAATTGATCTTTTTATGGAGGGACTCATTGATAGGATCCCAATTGAAGGGCCTTTTGTAAGGCTTTCAGATGAGGATGTCTTGATACTTGATGATATTTATGCTTTTATGAAAAATGTGATAACCACTAAGAATCTTCCAGAATTTGTAGACAAGAGGTTATTGGACAGAATTGGAAGTGTAGACCTTGTTTTATCAGGGAAGGTTAAGCCAGTGCAAAGAGGGGAAGGTTTGTTGTGGCAAGATAGATCTACCTCTGAGATAAGATTAGGGGTAAAACTCAATGGGTATGTTTTGTTGGTAGGCGATCCTCTTGACGAAGAGGAGGTCCAAGATGCTCTTAATGTTGTAGACGGGGAATTAAAGCCTGTTTTAGGTGAGACAATCTGGAATTCTTCATTAATTCGTTCTTTAGGTTTGACTTTTGAGCCGGATAAAGTCTTTGGATCCTTCCAGAAGGGGTTAAGCAAGCAGGAATTGGCTGATTTATGGATATTATATGTTGGAAAAGCCTTGCGAGAATTGAATATATCAATTCCTGTCATCGATAGATTATCATTCTTGGCATCTATGCGTTCGCCATATCTTACTAGCGTTGTCTCTGATAAACTTCAGTCGATAACGAAGTATAGTAAGGAGCATAATATGCATAAGAAAACAGAACGGAATATTGGTGGTATCTTACTTTACAGGATTGCACCTTTTTAGCTTAAGGTTTGTTTCTCAAGAGGTGGTTAGAATACAGAGGAGATAAATGTTTTATATAAGGGGATTGTCTTATCTGACATTCGATAAGGAGGCATAAGATAGAAGTTGTTTGTTTTTGTAAGAGTGATAGTTATGTAAGATTGCTATGGTTTGTATTTCTCTTGTAGAAATTGAGGAACGTTATGACGTAAAAGATTACGAAAAATTTTAATACAATAGCTAAAACATTTTTACTTCCAGCAGGTTTGGTGTAAAATATATAATGTGGAGATAGAAATGGGGGACGAATTAAATAAGAGGAGTGAGTTATGGTTTCATTAAAAGAAGTCACTCGATTTAATGAGAGGGCTAGGAGGAATGTTGCGATTTTGGAGACGCTTCGCAGAGGAGGGCCTTTAACCAAGGCTGAGATATCCAATATGGTAGGGCTTAACGTAGTTACAGTAACTAATTATATAAATCACTTTTTGGAAGAAGACTTTGTGGTAGAGAAGGAATTAGATATCTCTCAAGGTGGTAGAAGGCCAGTACTGCTTGACCTCAATCCTGATGCGGGTTACGTAATCGGTGTTGGGGTCAATATGAATAATCTGGTTGGGGTCATTGCTAATATAGATGGACAGATCCTTACACAGGTAAAAAAGACTCCGGAAAAGATGGAGATACGAGATATCGTTGCTACAATAAGACAGATAGTCAGGGAAGTTTTGGACAATTTTGATGGAGATAAGAGTAAGATAAAAGGTGTTGGTATAGGGATTGGTGGGATAGTTGACCAGCAAAGTGGTTCGATCAAGTGGCCTGAAAAGATATCTGAAGATAGGTATGAGTATGTATCTATCTATGTGCCATTAAAAGATTATATTGAACGGGAGTTTAATTTGCCTACATTAGTAGAAAATGATGCAACGGTTGCAGCCTTTGGTGAATATTGGTTTTATATGGATTCCTCAGTAGAAGATCTCGTTTATATGTTTTCTGGAGTTGGTTGTGGAATGATAATCAATGGCGATTTATATCGAGGGGCAACAGGTAGTGCTGGTGAGTTGACTTTATATAATCCAGAACAATCTGAAGTAGCAAAAAATTCTTGTTTCTTGGGTAGGCCGGATGCAGATTTGGGAATAGTAGCAGAACTTAAAAATCAACTTGGGAAAAAGCGAGAGGATGTGACACCTTTGATGAATCTTTGTGATTCCGATCCAGCGAAGATTACATTCGATATGGTGGTAGATGCATTAAGACAAGGAGATCCTATAGTCCGGTCGGTAGTAAAAGAGAAGGCTTATTGCTTAGGCTTAAAGACCGCATTTTTGGTAAACTTGTTAAATCCACAAGTGGTAATTATAGGTGGCGGTTTAGAGAGGTTAGGTAGTGATCTGATAGATGTTATTAGGGAAACAGTTGATAGTTGGGCATTTCATGAGATAGCCTCTGCCGTTAGGATTATCCCTTCCAGGTTGGGAGAAAATGCCGTTGCTCTTGGATCTGCCAGTTTAGTAATGAGAAATGTGTTTGCTCAGCTTTAGTGTTCGCGATATAATACCGTCAGGAATATCGTCTTATTTGAGATTGTTATAGGAGAGGGGAGAAACAGGGGGGATGTAGATGGACAGATCAAAACTTATCAGTATCCTTTTGGTGGTAATTATCATTGGACTAGGTGGTATAAGCATCAAATTTTATCTGGATTATATGAATCAACGCAAGTATAGTGAGCAGTTGAAACGCAGCTATAATGCAAAGATTGCCCAAATAACCCAGGCTAAGCAGGCAGTGGAAAGGGAAAAAGAAAGGATTCAAAGCGAACTCTCCCGAATAAAAAAAGATATTGCTACTTACAAGGATCAGATAGATTCTCTTAAACTTGAAAAGAAGAAGTGGGAAGAGAAATACAATGAAGTTCTTCAAGATAAAGTAAGTTTGAAAGAGCAGGTTAATTCATTGCAAGAGGCATTGGAAGAGAAAAAAGACAAAATTGGTGAACTTAAGATGCAATTGGAACAGTTAAAGTCAGCACAAGAGAGGGGAAATCAAACAAGTGGTGCAATAAATGACAGTTTTTGGGCTGATATTGTCCAGAAGAAGGCAGAATTAGAGACGAAAGTTGAGGAGTTAGAAAATTTGGTCAGAGAGAAAGAGATTGCAAGAAAAGAGGCAGTACAAAAGAAGTTAGAATTGGAGATAAAACTCTCTCAACTGGACCTTCAGAATCAGGAGTTGAAGCGTCAATTGGATTATGCTCATAGAATGATAGATCTGCTTTCTCGTGATTTTGTTCGTGAAAAGGAGAATCGACGGGCAATGAAGGCTTTGTTAGATAAGATAGAAAAGGAGAACCAGTTAATCAAGGATAAAGTTGTAGGGTTAACTAAGAGTGAGACCTATTTACAGAAGAAACTATCCAAGAGTCAGCAAGAGAAGGAATTGTTACGGCGACATCTGGAAGATATGGATACAGTTATCAGAGAAAGCATAGAACAGATCGCTTCTCTTACTGATAAGATGAAGGAAATGAAGATTGACTCTCCACAGGATTTGAACAAGGCAAAGGTGGTTGATCTTCCGCCGATAGTAGTGGGGGATAATACGAAAGGCACTTCTAATAGACCTGTTGCTCATGAGAGTAATATGGGAAGTAGTATTAAGACAGAAGGGAAGATCCTCAATGTAAATGAAGCGCACAATTTTGTAGTGATTGATTTGGGGAAAAAGGATGGTGTAGTAGAAGGGATGGAATTTGATGTGGTTCGCAACAGAGAGAAGATAGCCAGGGTTAAGGTAAGGATGCTTAAAGACGATGTCTGTGCTGCAGATATAGTCAAACTATATGGTACGAATGAGATAAAGGTTGGGGACAAAGTCCAGTAGATAACAGAATGAAATTGCCCTTGATTAATCTGCCCGGAAAGATTCCCTCCGGGCAGATTGTTTATTTTACTCGTCAGTTATCAATAATGCTCAAGGCAGGTATCCCGTTAATTCGTGCCCTTCATACCTTGTCTTCCCAGTTGACCAATAAAGAATTAGCATGTATTGTACGATCTATAGCAATGCAGGTGGAACAAGGAGATAAACTCTCCGAAGCATTGGCCCGTTATCCAAAGGTCTTTCCCTCTTATTATGTGAATATGGTAAAGGTGGCAGAGATAGGTGGTGCCCTTGATGAGATCTTCCGAAGGTTGGCTTCATTTTTAGAGAAACAAGAAAGATTAAAGAAAAAGATTATATCTGCGTTGGTATATCCGATGTTTATTCTTTTAGTTGCAGTTGCTATCTTGATCATTATTATGACATTTGTTGTCCCGGCCTTTATGAAGATGTTCAAAGAATACGGCGAAAGTTTGCCGGCACCTACACAGTTTCTTTTATCCCTTTCTTCGATAGTAAGAGTGTATTGGTGGCTTTTCCCAATTTTGGTGCTGGGGATGTTTTTGTTATTAAAACTGCTTAGGAAGGTGGATAAGATTAGATATCAGTTAGACCTATTATTGTTAAAAACACCACTAATAGGTGGTTTGTTGAAGAGGTTTTATGTGAGTAGGTTTTCTCAGACCTTGGGAACACTTTTATCAAGTGGAGTTCCTATAGTAGAAGGATTGCAGGTAGTAAAAGGAACCCTTGGTAACGAAGTCTTTCGTTCCATTATTCAACGCCTGATGTTTGTAGTCCAAGAGGGAGAGGATATAAGCTCCTATCTTCGGTCTCGAACTGATGTTTTCCCCCCCTTAGTAGTTGAGATGGTTAAGATAGGTGAAGAGACAGGTTCATTACCTTCTATGCTAAATGAAATTGCCGAAGTCTATGAAGACGAAATGGATTTGGTGATATCTTCATTCACTTCAGTCTTAGAGCCGTTTCTTATCGTTTTTATGGGCTTAGTTGTAGGGTTTGTAGTTATAGCAATGTTTTTACCATTATTCACCCTCACTCAGGCCATGAGTCAATAATCTACTTTGTCCCAGTCGTCATTCCTCTTTACACGCCGGCCAATATTACGAATTACCAATTTCTATCACATAGTTTGGGGCTATTTGTTATCTTTTCGTATGATTTTAAGATTATTGATTTGTTTTAGCATGAACTCTTGAAATACCTTTAGTTTTTTCATATTTAAAAGTTCTTCTTTTATCTTTTGTTTCTCTTTCTCTGGGATGGTATTGGGAGCAGGTCGATGCTTAACTATCTCTATAACAAAGACCCCCTTAGGCCCATTCAATATCGTCATCGACCGATTTTCTTTGATTGCCTCCCGCAGTTTTTCTATAAGTTTATCCGCCTTTCCGACCAAAGGGATATACGGTGTGCGGGCAGAAAATTCTTGTATTTCTTCCCAATCCTTTATTTTTTCTGGGTGTTTTATAAGGTCTTCTGCCATAGCCATTGCTTGTTCCATAGCCTTTTTCTGTTCCAATTTAGATTTTATAGTCTCCTTTACCTCGTCCAAATCGCCTATATGCTTAGTCGTTTTGGATTTTATTTTTAGAATGCAGTATCTCCCGTTTTGCAATTGAAAGATTGGACTGCTCTTCCCTTGGGGTAAGGAAAAGGCATATGAATAAAACTCTTGACTAAATCCTATGTCTGGAAGTATTTGATCTGCCTTTAATTTGTCTTTTCTT
>JAMOOT010000380.1 GCA_027065215.1 Candidatus Omnitrophota bacterium
CTGTTCCGGAGCGACGGGCAGAGTTTGAGGCGTTTGGAAAGTATGCTAAGGAGAGGGCAGAGGAGGCAAAAGAAGGTTCAGAGGATAAAAAGGTCTGGGATGCGGTTAATACGATGGTGGAAGATCTCTTAAAGAATGCCGATAGACCAGAAGAGATACCGCAGTTAGAGGAGTGGACTTTTGGTAAGAAGGCAAAAGAAGGAGATAAGAATTATAAAAAGGCGCTCAATTACCTTACGATATGGTTCAATCGTCGGCTCCAAGCGGCGGTGAATACGACTACATCAGCCAGGAGGAATGTGAATCGGCAGTATAAGTTCACTGCTCTCTTGACAGGGGAGGATGTAAGGCCGCTATTAAAGGAGCAGATAAGGTATAAGGCGGTCCTGCCGGAGGTGGCGATTAGTTATGCGATGAGAAAAGGATATGAGTATCCTAATATGACTCCTAATGGTGGAGAGGGTGAAGGTGGGGAGAAGAAGGCCGGTGGCAATGGTAATGCGAATGCTAACGAGGGTGGTAATGAGAATATGACTATTTACGATTGGGCGTTAAAAATAATGGAAAAAGATTTAGGCGGTGAAGAGAAGAATAGCGAAGGAAATTCTAATGGAGATGAAGAAAATACGAAGGATTTATTATGTACTACACAGGTAAAGGTTGATAAAAAACAAGGGAATATTGATGAAGACGAGATGTTTGACCTTTACATTAGTTCTAAGGTTAGGGTTGTTTCACGAATGCTTAAACCTCATGCAGAGGTGGCTAAAGAAGTTACGAATGGAGATGTTGATGACTACAAGTCTCTTATGCTGGGCTCTCAGAGGGGGAATAAAGCAGCAGAAGGGTGGAAGAAGTTAAAGGTCTTGTACAATACAGGCAGGGATGAGGAATCAAATAAAGAATCAAATAAAGAATTAAATAAAATAAATCGATTGGTTTATGAGACTATGCGTAATCCATCGATGGCCTTTACTATGAGTTCGCTTGAGCAGTTCCATCCCGCTAAGTGGAACCAGTTTGCTGCGGTGGTCCCGATGGCAACTTCTCGTATGATATTGTCCTTAGATGCTGATCATTATTTCCGATACGAGAACCTGTTTGCACTGGCAGGGGAATTGTATAACTACCGAACGGACAATTATGTCTCGGCTACTATTCCCAGATTGCGTCATCATATGACCAAAGGCTTTGGAATTGTGGGTAAGATGTTGCCAGTAGGTGAGGAAGGATTCTATACCTCTCATCTGGGCAAGGATTGGATGGGTGGGTTGGGTGCTTATGGGAAGTTCTGCATTCGCACTGCTCCAATGAAGTGGATGAGGGGCGCAACTACTTCTTATGTGGCTGAAGATCTGATGACAGTGATTTCTTTCCAATCAAGATATGCTGAAGGTAAAGAAGATTGGGGATTAATGTATGTCTCTACCAACCCTGCGCTGATAATAGAGAAGGCCTGGCCTTATCAGCTCCTTGATTGCGCTACACCGGTCTATAAGTGGTCTCAGGATTCTATAGAGAGCATAGTGAACCGGTATAGTATACTTTTATTAACCTCTCCAGCGACTTCTTGGGCGTATGTACTGAATAACTACTGGCTGGATGGATTAGGGTTCTACAGTAAGAAACCGCTTATTACTAAATACATCCGTTGGATTCTATTGTTCTACCTTGTGTTGGATTTGAATCCATTTACTGTTACTCCGATTGTCCTTTGGATCTCGGGGTTCCTACTTTCTCAGGCGATAAATATTAATGTCGTGACATATCATGTGAAGGTCTTGGGTAAGGGGTGGCGGAAGGGATTGATGCATGCCATAAGGGACATAGCTGCACGATTGTATTGGTTCTATGTCCACTGGATGTTTGTCTATGAGGAAAGTGTTGGCCAGATTGGAATGAAGATGTATGCAAGGTTTATTCCCACAGGTGGAAAGGGCGCTCAGCTTACCTGGGCCTCGGATAGACGGGTGTATTCTGTTGCTTACAGGACGATAAAGCAGTATGCCCTCATTTCTACTCTACTTCTTTTATTTGCCGGCGCATCGCCGTTGAAGATGATTATATGGGGCTTGACCTTCTTGATGCCAGCAGCAGCAGTATTGGGCCCGGCGATATCAATGCCAGCAAAAGAGCGGCCAACGAAGAATGTATGGGAGTTGATAGGTGAGAAGCGAGGGAGATTGGCAGCAGTTGGAGTTATGTTTGGAATGGGAATGTTCTCTGTTATTGCCCATTGGCTTAATCCTTTATTCCACGGTGCAGGTCCGCTTGGCCTTGTGGGGCTCTGGCCAGTCGTTCTCTTTGGCGGTCTCTTGGGGTGGATAGGGGCGTCTTCCATAGCTAATAAGGAGAGTTGCGCGCGGATTTGGTATAGGATATGGCAGTTTGGACGGTTCTTCGGGTACGGTATCTCGGATGCAGTGGAGGGGATACTGTATAAGATTGTTAAGATTATTCCTACCGATGCGTTAAAGAGACAATTATTGCTGGCTCCGCCGCACCTATATCCTTATGAGTTAGATAAAAAGATTCCGACTAACCCAATGGCGGGCTTTAATAAATTGTCCGCACCGTCGGTTCATGCTCAGATGAAAGAGGAGAAGATGGGTGGTGAAAATTCTCAGTGGAAGTTGTTAGCGGAGGTAGTGAAGGATGTTTGGACTGCTTATTATAATGTGTATGCTAAGGGAGGGTTAAATAAGGAGGGTGAGAATAAGTTGAAGAAGGAATTTAAGAATGTCTTTAAGGAATTGGCAGAGAAAGATAGGGCGTTTGTGGAGAGGTTGTTCAAAGAAAAAGAATTAGATGGTGGAGTTTGGAATGAGATTAAGAAGGAACTTGGGATTGAAGCGAAATCTAATGTGGAAGAGGAAGATAAGGCTCCCAATCCTGCCAAGTATGCTGGGAAATTGTTGAGGAAGTTGGATAAATTGGAGGATAAGTTGATCCCTGATCATTTGAAGAAGATGAAGGCGTCTGCTGTGCCAAATAATATTTTGGTGGACCTGATTATGATGTTGTTAGTGAACCCGCTTGCAATGTTGTTCTATACTGTTATGGCGGCTTTGACTTATGTTTGGATGTTGTTCTGGATGGTGCCGATATGGATGAGAGTCCTGTTTTTGGGGATGGGGGCAGTAGTTGGAGTATGGGGAGGCGGGTTTGTGCCAGGGAATTTGGGATTGATGTTAGGAATAGGGGGATTGGTGTGGACATTGGTAGGGGCTATTTCGATAGGGTTCTTGGGAGCAATTTGCATAATGAATTGGATAAAGAAGATATGGTTTGCTGAAGGTGGAGAAGGAGACAATGGGCCTGAGTCTGGGCCAACCACACCTAATACAGGGTCTAATCCTAATGCGGGTTCAGAGACGGGAAAAAATAATGGGATGTGGACATTAGTAGGGTGGGTCCCGATGGTAATAAATTGGATAATGAATTGGATAAAGAAGATATGGTTTACTAAAAAGAAAGATACTGGTGAAGGTGGAGAAGGAGACAATGGGCCTGAGTCTGGGCCAACCACACCTAATACAGGGTCTAATCCTAATGCGAGTAGTACAGTGCCTTTAAATACACGAGAAAATGATAAAGAAGGTGTGTGGATGAGATTGCGGGCGAAGATTAAGGATTGGTTCAAAGGCACGCGTATAGGGATAAAGATGGGGACGTTGGGCGAGATTGGGTTTATAAAGATGAATTTGAGTTGTAGATATATCCTTGGTGGCACTCAAGTGGATGTGAGGCAAAGAAGGGTGTCTTGGTTAAAGAACTTATTGGATGGATATCGAGAGGCGATCGTGAGATTGTGGCTAAAAAGGATGGGGGTGGAGGATTATCGAATCGTGTTGGTGGAGAATACCCCTGTGTTGGCAAAGGCCGATAGGGAGGAGAAGATTTTGTTGGTGAACGCTAATGCGATTTTTGGTAATCAGAAGGCCCTTCACGATGCCGTAAAGGAGGCGGTCGTTGGTAAGGAAATTGCGTTTTCTGGAGTGGAAAGTCTTAGGGTGATCGTGGAGGAAGGTGATGGTGTGGTTCAGGCAAGGCTGCATACCTATAGGGCATTGAAGGATGTGGCTGAGAGGTTGAGAGAAGAGAATTATAGTTGGAACAATATAATGGAGATCTTGCGAAAGGTAAAAGAGGTCAGATACAGGGTAGGGCCAGTCTTGATGAATGAGGGGAAAGGTATTGTTTATGTGAATAGGGCGATGCTGAGAAACGATCGGGCAGGTAGGATATTCCTCCGAGCAGGTCTATATTATGCCCTCCTTAGGAAGTTGGATAAGGAAATAGGGCAAGAGGAGGCGTTTATGAAGATGTTTGATTATATAGATGAGTTGATGAAACAAAAGCGGGTTAGGAGTGTTCTCTATCAGTTTAAGCGGATTATTAGTGCGATGGGAGTGGATAAGAATAGGGTTGTTGCCTTTGGCCGGTCTGTGGGTGAGATATATGACTATTACAGGGATTGGTGGTGGAGGAGGATAAGACGGAGGCTGATTGTCTTGTATAGCCCATATTACAATATATATCGATATCTATATCGAAGGTGGGAAGACCTTAATTCTAATTTGTCCTCTATTTCTGGCAGATTAAGATTGTGGTGGTATAGAATTAATGATAGAGGGCCTTCTAAGAGGATACTTAAGGCCTTTGAGTCGGCAGTGTGATGCTTTTTGCCTTCTATTTGGTGGTGTTTCTTTAGCCCGTTTATTATGCAATAGTATTGGTTGAGGTATTTTTGTTCTATTTAAAGGTGTTTTTATTTGAAGCGAGATTGTTTTGAATTTTATTTTATGCTTTTTTTAAAAATAGTTTGCATATGTTTTATTTCTAATGTAGAATTTAATCTAAAACTCAGTTAATTTTATTGCAAATCTTTTTTTATGAACTATATGGGGACGGTTGGTGGTGTAAGGTAAAAGTAAGGAGGTTCTATTATGAAGAGGCTGGTGGCATTATTAGTGGCAATGGTGTTTGGGTTTAATTCTATATTTGGTTTTGCTGCTCCGATGGGGATGTCGATGAGTAATGTATTGATAGGAGGGGGGCTGAGTTCTACTTTACCATTGCCAGTGGCAAAGGGGCTTGAGGTGGTGGATGGGAAGATGGTATTTGCATGGGATAAGGATGAGGTGGCAGTTGGGAAAGATGAGTTTTTAAAGGCGA
>JAMOOT010000381.1 GCA_027065215.1 Candidatus Omnitrophota bacterium
TCTCCTCAAGGATCGGTGCAACCATACGACATGGGCCACACCAAGGTGCCCAGAAATCCACCAAAACCGGGATATCTGAATTCAATACTTCCTGACTAAACTGAGCATCAGTAATCTCGATTGCCATAACCCAAACACCTCCTTTTCACATTAAACTACAACTCCCACCCGGACAACACGTTGGACAACTCCCTCCTGCTCCACCTGAACCAGAGGAAGTAGTATCTGCACCTACCGAGAAAGGGGCAAGAATCCGCTCCACATCCTTCTCTCCGCAGGCTTCACACCTCACTTCCTCAGACGCCGCCATAGATTTGTGAAGGAAATCAAACTCCTTTCCGCACTTCTTACACCTGTACCTGTAGATTGGCATACCATCACCTCCTGCTACACTGACTTAGACAATCTATTATATCAAGCACCTTATTATTGTTTATGTAATAAAACACGCATCTACCTTCCTTACGAAACCCCAGTATTCCAATACGATACATCTTTCTTAGATATGAAGAAGCCACTGCCTGCCGCAATCCAACACGGTCGCAGAGATCCCTTACTGTAAGGGGTCCCTCTTTACGCAAGACGTCAATAATAGCCAATCTAATGGGATTGGCTATCGCCTTAAGTATGCGCTCCATTTTCTTGAACTCTTTTGCCTTATCTTGATAAAACTGTCTCTCCATACTACTTAACTCCCAACTTTCGCAACAACCATTTTCTCGAACACCAATTAGTAAAAGCAAATTGCAGCAAATTCAAACCGATAAAGACAATAAGCCAAACAAATCTTTTATCTACAAATTCCATTAAGAGCACACCGATTAATATATTAATCCCTGCTACACCTCGTAGAATTCTCTCTATCATACGGCATTACCCCTATCTTTGGTAACCTTATGTATTTTCCCTTAAGTTTAATCATTGAAGCCCAAGTGTTACCCTTCGGTCATTCCCTGCTTATCATCGTCTCAAGAACTTATGCATATCGTTAATAATATATATCATTTCTGATATGTGTCAAGCAAATTATTAACAAATTAATACCAAAGTTGATAAAATTAGTTTAGACTAATGGGATAGGAGGAGATTATGTCGATATTCTCGATTGCTAAACCCATACATGCACTACAGTGGGAAAAAGTCCCAGATTTATTGGGCATTCCTGATACTAAGTCAAATACTTCAATATACAACACAGGCTTAACCACCAATTGTTATCTAATTTTTCTTCCTTTAGAGAAAATCCTATCCACACCTCTGCAGGGATGGAGTAAAATTAAACAAAGCCTACCCTTAGGCCCTGGATATCTTATATTACCCAAGAATTCGTCCGAAACGCGACGTAGTCCACATAAAGCGATCATCTATCGTCCTAATTATCCCTACATCCCCCTTCTACCAACCAGTTATGAAACATTAGAGAAAGACTGGCAATCCATTTCCAAAGAAGAAATGGCAATCTGTCTAACAATACAATCCGAAGACCGATACACTGCCCTCTCTAAGGAGAGATGGGGAAAAATAAAAATCGATCTAACCTCAATGAATGATATAAAAATGGGAATATCCTATCCGTATCCTGGAGGATTTCTAAACTTTTGCACTGGAATCTTAAAGGATAAATATAATCTATCCCATGCTAATAGAATAAACATCATTTTCACCCTTCCGTTATATGAACTCTTCATTGAAGAAGAGATCAACAACTTACAACTCACAACATCAAAATATCCTTCATGCTCGGTGAGTATATTTACCACACCATTTATCCTGGACCTAAATTTTTTCCCTGTAATTAACGAATACACGAGTATAATCATAATAGAAAGGGATTGAGATGGCAGGAATACTCGTCATACTACTGTTAATCTTATTTGCTATATTCTTAACTACCATTCCTATCAAAAAAGACAAACAAGCCAATAATCTGCCTGTGGATGTAGAAGGTTTATATAAGGAAAACTCTATGCTCAGGGCAAAGATTAAGAATCTTTCTTACCATAGTGAACTATTAGATAAATCCAACGCCATACTAACTTCCCTTCCTCCTGTATTCTCATGGGATGAATTACGAAACAATCTAAGGAAGATAAACTTTGAACAGATACTCATAGACAAACTTTTCCTTTATTCTTTAAGAGATAATACCCTTGTATTCTCTTTGGGAATCGACTCAGAAAAATATCATGAATTACTGCGAATACTTGCACTAATAGACAAGACATACAGCATAACCTTGATAGAAAGTAACTATATCTTTATACACGACCAAATGGTAGACCAACGATTAAAGGAACTTTTATCGGTTCCTTATTATTGCATATATCCCCTAAGGACAAGCCAAGAAACCATAGGATATCTACTCGCTGGCTCACAACGCCTCTATAATTCCCAGTTAGTATCTGAGATAACTAAACTACTTGGGCAGCATTTATTACATATACTTAACATAATTCACATATACCAAGATATAGTCCAAACCCAACAAAACTTAGAAAACACTATAAAAAATCGGACCTCGCAACTAAAAGAGGCTGTTGAAGAGATCTCCAAGATAAATAAGGCCAAATCAGAATTTGTCTCAACTGTTGCCCACGAGTTGCGGACATCATTGACCTCAATCCGCGGGTTTGCCTCACTTATATACGATGGGAAATTGGGGCAGATCCCTGACAAGGTTAGAGATCGCATTGGACGGATTCAATCTCATGTAAAGCGATTAGTAGATATGGTAAATACCCTTTTGGATATAAATAAAATTGAAACAGGGAAGATCGAGATGAGTCCTGAACCTATTTTAGTTCATGCGCTTATAAGTTCAGTAATGGATAGTTTTATGGTACAAGTTCAACAGAAACACATCAAATTATCACTGAATTGTCCTCATGATATAATCATTTTTGCTGACAAATTATACTTTGAAAGGGTCATCTTCAATCTCATTAGCAACGCTGTAAAGTTTACTCCTGAGGAGGGCGAAATAAGGATTAATGTGGAACCAGTAGACGAAAACACGGTACAAATATCCGTAGAGGACACAGGCATAGGAATTCACCCAAAAGACCTTCCACATATATTCAAAGAGTTTTACTATATAGACCGGCCAGAGGTAACAAACATCAAAGGAATAGGCCTTGGACTCTCCTTGGTTAAAAGGGTAGTTGAAGCAAATGGGGGCAAAATCGTAGTCGAATCTGAATCAAATAAAGGGACAAAATTCCGCATACTTATAAAAGGTAAAAAGGGAGGAACAAAAGATGTATCGGATATTAGCATGTGATGACGATCCTGACATATTAGACGTGATTGAAATAACTTTTTCTAGTGAAGGCTATGATGTCCTAACCGCACTTAATGGAGAAGAAGGATGGAATCAACTGCAAAAAGAACGAATCGATGCAGTAATCCTCGACTATATGATGCCCAAGATAAATGGGATTGATCTTTGTCGAAGGATAAAATCTGATCCATTACTCTCTCAGATGCCAGTTCTATTAGTAACTGGCAAGGGTGAAACAGAGGACAAATTGCAGGGATTAGAGGCAGGAGCCGACGATTATATAGTCAAGCCATTTGAACCTCAAGAATTAGTAGCGCGGGTTAGAAATTTGCTAAGACGAACCAAACTAATATTGGACACCAATCCCTTGACTCGTCTGCCAGGGAATAATGCAATCTCGGAAGAATTAAAGATAAGAATAAAATCTGGAGAGAAATTTGCCGTCGCCTATGTAGACTTAAACCAATTCAAAGCATATAACGATAAATATGGATTTAGTGCTGGAGATCAAATTATAAAATATACCGCAACTATTCTACTTAAAACAGCGACAAAACATGATCCCAATTCTTTTGTTGGACACATCGGAGGAGATGACTTTGTGATAATATCCACTCCTACATTCATCGAGATGATAGCACAAGAGATAATAGAAAAATTTGATCAAGGGATAAAAGATTTTTACGACCAACAAGCAATAGAATCAGGATATATAGAGGCCCTTAGCCGTGATAAGAAACTAAAGAGGTTTCCGATAATGACCATATCTATCTCTATTGTAACCAATGAAAAACGGAAAATAGAACACATCGCTGAAATAAGTCAAATCGCTGCCGAAGTAAAAGAAAAAGTAAAAACTCTAAACAAAAGTTCCTATCTAAAAGATAGGCGAACCGACCAGAACAGGTAAAACAATGCCGGGAGTGGGATTTGAACCCACACGGGTTTCCCCACACGCCCCTCAAACGTGCGCGTCTGCCGATTCCGCCATCCCGGCTCAAGGAAATAAAATGGGCGGTAGAGGACTCGAACCTCTGACCTTCTGTACGTCAAACAGACGCTCTAACCAACTGAGCTAACCGCCCATCAAAGATCGGAAATGTTATAATGTTATACCCATTCCCGGGAGGAAGGTCAAGAGGTTTTCCGAGAATGATTATCCCTTTATCACTCCCAATGGCCGCATTCGGGCTACTCTAAGGGTTATTCCCGAACTATGCATCACCTCTACCACCTTATCCACGTCTTTATATACCTCAGGGGCCTCTTCCACCAAGGTGCGCTTGCCGTGAGCAAAAACCATAATTCCCTTATTTTTCAACTGATCAAGCAATCGATTATAATTTATCTCTTTCAATGCCCTACTACGCGACTTTACCCTCCCTGCCCCATGACAGGACGAACCAAAGGTCTCTTTCATTGCTCGTTCAGTTCCCACCAAAAGATAAGAACATCTACCCATATCTCCTGGAATAATTACTGGCTGGCCTACTTCCTTATACGCACTGGGCAATTCTTCTCTCTTCGGCCCAAATGCTCGAGTAGCACCCTTGCGATGAACACAAAGTTTTTGGAACTTCTCATTTACTCTATGCCTTTCAAGTTTTGCTATATTATGGGCAACATCATATACCAAATCCATACCCAATTCCTTAGGAGACACCTTGAGAACTTTTTGAAAGGACTCCCGTATAAGATGGCTCATCATCTGACGATTGGCCCATGCATAATTGGCAGCACAACACATTGCCTCCCAATATGCCTGCCCCTCCTTAGAATAAAATGGTGTACAAGCAAGCTGCCTATCGGGCACATCTATACCATATTTGCCCATTGCAGCAAGCATCACTTTTACATAATCCGAACATACCTGATGCCC
>JAMOOT010000382.1 GCA_027065215.1 Candidatus Omnitrophota bacterium
TGCAACAACCGATATACTGGAGGCATTTATTGCATCAATGACGTCTTGAATGGTACTGACTGAAGTGAGATCAATTGTAGCTGAAGTACCCACACGATTGGTTATTTTTATATGGCCAAGGGATACACCTAACCCATCGTTGAGTTGAGAAAGAGAGGTGCTTGCTGTAATATAGGCCAAATCATCTCCGTGCTTCTGCTGTTCTTCCGAAGTGCTTCCGTATATATTAAGATCCTTAGCCATCCTTCCACCAGATAAATCCTCTATCTTTAATGCCCCCTCCTCTTCACCTGTAAGATCAATTATCACTATCCCATCACCACTGTCATTTATCCGAGCCAAAACCGAAACAGAAGGGGTATTATTTATTGCATCTATTACATCTCCTATAGTCTTTATTGAATCCGATGTTAAATCTATACTTACACTATTGCCAGATCGATCCGTAATCTTTATGTGTCCCTTCTCTACCCCTGTTCCGCCATTTAAAGAATCCAATCGAGTATAACGGCTGATATATTGCAAGTGGACATCTGAACCCTCTAAAACTGTAGAAGAGGTGCTTCCTAATATCCCCAGATCCGCAGCCGTGCTCCCCCCTGCTTCACTAATTGATAATGGTCCGTTCCCTCCAGAGGTATCTACGATCTTTATTCCGGTATTAGTAGAATTCACCTCAGCATACACCGAAACGCCACTCGCTGAATTTATCGCTGAAAGCACATCCGAAAGGGTCTCTGCTGAACTAACATCGATCGTTGCTACATTCCCTGACTTGTCTTGAATAATGAATTTACCTAAGTCCACTCCCCGCCCGCCATTAAATCGAGATAGCAACACATCATTCAATCCAGCAATCAAGGCCTTACCCACTACAGAGGCTGTAGTATATGTCCCCTCTAATCCTATATCCTCTGCAGTGTGGCTGGAATTGAGACTTTCAACAACCAAATTCCCGGTTCCACCAGTTGTATCTTCCAGTTTTAACCTGTTGCCATCATTGGCTATAGAAACTACCACCTTCCCGCCATTTCCTGAGGCATTGTTGATAGCAGAAATCAGATCTTGAACCGTCTCTGCCGACGAGATGTCTACATCAAAGACAGTTCCATCCCTTGCGGTAATACGCAAATCTGCCCCCGAACTATACCTTCTCACACCTGTATTCTCATTTAACAATTCAAGCGCAGTGGTAGTGGTTATATTGTTTATATCTGACCCTGATATCGAATTACCGGTAGTAGAACCCAATATTCCTAAGGATTGAGCGGCATTACCACCTGATACCTCCTCTACAACCAATGAACCACTACCACCCGATGTATCCTCTATGACTAACCTGTCCTGATCCACATAGGCATTGACCTGAACAGTATTGTTTTGATTTATCGTATCCACGATATCCTTCATAGTAACGGCACGGGTAAGGTCTATTATTGCGGAATTACCCGCTTTATCGGTGATTTTAATCGATCCACGAGAAAATCCCGATTGATTGTTTATGAATGCAAGAGGTGTCTCCTTATCGACGAAACCACCCAATTTTATTGTAAGCGTCCCGCTTCCCACCGTAGAAGAACTATCAGAAAACCCAGAACTTATCATCTGATGAGTAGTCGCGGTTTGCTTCACCAGAAGACTATACGTACCCACATTGGCTCTCGTATTAGCCGTAGCAGTCAAGATATTCTCAGCAGTACTGCTTACATCTTTGGTTCGGTAAAGATTAGGACGGGCAAGGGCATAGGATTGCAATTTAAAAGTAAGGAGTTTTGCCTGAATAGAACGCCAAACTTCTTTCTTCTTTAATTCCGCATCTCGCTTGGCCTGGAGTAGTTTGAGGGGATAACTCTCTAACTCTACCAACTGGTCTACTATTTTGTTGGTGTCCATCCCAGATACAATACCAGAGATATTTCCCATGCCCGGCATAACAAACCCCTCTCCCCTGTTATATTACCATCTTTTCTTTATCAACAGGCCTTTTCTCTTACAGGTATCTATCTATTATCAACCCTATTGCATTATGTATCCTAACTAAGGCCTCGATCATCTGCTCCGGCGGTATCTGACGAATGACCTCCTGGGTTGACGGATTTATCACCTCCACATATGCAAGGTCTGTGCCATCTACGAACGGATGAAAGCGAAGATCCTTCTGCATACTCTGCATTATTTTATTCAAATGTTCAGCCAACTCCTTAGCCGCTTCAACTGCATCTTTTTTTAGCTGTTCATACATCTTTTTTTCTGTCTCAGAGAGTCCATCACTATCTTTGGCCTCTACCAAATTCATTGCCTCTTCAAACCGCCGGGCAGTGGTTTCAAAATAGTTTTGGATATTCGTCATTGCATTGTTGACATTATTCACATTCCCTTCCATATCCCACATCCTTTTTAAAACCATTTGGTTTTAAAGGAAAAACTGGCTGGGGACAAGACCCCAGCCAGTCTGTTCGGCATTAACCCAACAACTGCAATATTGCCTGTGGCGCAACATTTGCGTGAGCCAACATCGCAGTACCAGCCTGCATTAATATCTGCAGCCTGGTAAAGCCAACCATCTCCTTGGCCATATCCACATCTCGAATACGGCTCTCAGATGCCTGGATGTTCTCACGCGTAACACCTAAGTTTGCGATGGTGCTCTCCAACGTGTTCTTCTGGAAGGCACCCAAGGTTGCCCTTTGAGTAGAGACATCATTAATCGCCTCATCGATTATGTCTACCGCCATAGCCGCATTGTTGGTCAAGTCATAGGTGCCGCCAGACTTGATAGAAAGAAGGCCCTCTGATCCAGCGGTATCGGTTCCCAATTGATTGGCCCTCATAGAATTTATGGAGATCGTGGCAATCTCATTACTATCTGCATTGGCACCTAAAACAAACCTAAGAAGCCCTGCAGTTACGTAGATATCGTACTTGACGGAACCACCGCCAGCACTGTTATATCCCTCAGCCACAGTGATCTTCATATCCTTAAATGTCCCGGTTGCGGCAATGAGGGTAAGCCCACTACCCGCCGCTGAACCTCCAGCAATGGTTCCAGCGATATCTTGACCGGTATCTGCAGCCAGTCCTCCATTTACCGCTGAACCCGTCACTACCAGTGATGCCTCTGTCCCATAGGCAACAGTCTTTATGAAGATGTGATCCGAACCACTACCATCAGCAGATGCCCAAGCAATTACTCCACTCACAGTGGCATTGATTGCTGACACGATCTGCGCAGCACTGTAGGCTGCAGTAAGATCTACAGTAGTCCCATTCACGGTAATGTCCCCGTATCCAAAGGCACCATTTGTACTCCTACCAAAACTAATCAAAGCCTGAGAGGCCTCTTGAGTGATGGCATAGGAGACAAATCCAGTGCTGGCATTGTTTCCAATGCTGGCAGCAGTTACTCGATTGCTGTTCTTTATATCTACCGAGTTCCCTGCAGCACCATTTAAGAGATACTTACCAGCGTACTTGGTAGTGTTTGCGATTCGGTCAATGGAATCCACTGCCGAATCCACCTGGGCCTGGTCGGCTGCAATTGCCTCGGCATCGTTAGCACCTTCGTTTGCTGCATGTAAGGCCAATGCCCGAATAGAGTTTAGGAGCGTGTTCATCTCAGTCAACGCCCCTTCAGCGGTCTGAACCATAGAGATAGCATCTTCAGAGTTATGTATTGCCTGATCCAAACCAGTTACATTCGCCCTTAACTTCTCAGAAATAACCAAACCTGCAGGGTCATCACCTGCTCGGTTGATGCGATAACCAGAGGATAGTTTCTCCAAAGACTTTCTTACTGCAGTATCTGTCTTGGTGAGATTCCACCAAGCATTCAATGCTGCGATGTTGTGATTAATCCTTACTCCCATATCTTGCCTCCTTGCTTTTAATTAACTTTAGCCTCCCTGCTAAAGCCCAAGACCGAAATTTCTATAGCGGCCCGGCCTCTTAGCCGCTTACCTCTTTGGTGCGCCCCTCTTCTCCTGCTATATCACCCCCCTTCATCAAAGAACTTCAATATATTTATCGTCGATTCTCTGCTAAAACTTTAGCAATTTTAGAGAAAAATTTACACCAACTTATTGGGGCATATTAGGTTATCAAGACAACAAAATATAACCCGTTGTTAAGAAATGAGATTTAATCTTAAGAAGAGAAATTCACAAAGGAAGGTTATCTATAGGTGAAACCTGATATGTCTGATTAGAAATCCTTATAATGTGATTATCAGAGATATCTTTCCGCACATACACCCCTGCCCCAACCACACATCCACGTCCTATAGACCTGTGATCTCTCACCACAGCATTCATACCTAAAAACGACCCTTCTCCAATCACAGTTCCCCCTCCAACTACAACCCCACCGGCAATAAAAGCATCTTTTTCTACCCTGACATCATGACATACAACCGCACCTGACCAGATAAAGACATTGTCTCCTATCTTCACCCCTGGTTCTAAAACTACTTTTGGCATTATTAGTACATGTCTACCTAATCTAACCGATGGTGCAATATAAGATGAAGGATGGATAAACGAAACTGGACTATACCCGAGAAAAATAAATCTATCCAAGATCTCCCTACGCACCCCATTTAATCGCTTAAACCCAACTGCAACCATTACCTCTACCTCATTAGGTGGAAACTTATCAATTGCCTCATTGAACTTCATCACATCTATACCACATACCTTCATCCCATCCCTCCAGAATTCATTGTCCACACAAAGACCTACCACATCAAACATTTCCGTCTCATGGATAAGATGAACCAATACATTGGCGACCTCTCCTGTTCCCCAAATCAAGACCTGCCTTGCCATAGTCAATCTCCCTTCTTCAATATCTTCATTTGATATCTATCCAAAATAAGCACCCTACAATGGCTCCTCGAACATCGGACCTTACCCACACCTACCACTGACATCCCCATCAAGTTTCTATACCTTTCCAAGTCCACGCCTACAAATCGCGAATAAGGCAAATAAAAACCCGCCCAATTCTCTGGAGAACAGGTAAATAGAAGATAGACACCCTTGCCAGAAGAAAAAACTCGGCATATTTCCCCCTTGACTGCACGGGTATAATTATCCCAATCTCGCAAATTTCCGGGCGAAACAATCCCCGGATGTCTCCATAATCCTACTTTATCTCTCAT
>JAMOOT010000383.1 GCA_027065215.1 Candidatus Omnitrophota bacterium
ACTAAATAGATCCACACCCACCTTCGCAAGTGCCTCCTTTGCACCTTCTTCTCGATCAACAATAACAACTGCTCGATTCACAACAAAGCCTTCACTACGCAAAACCTCAATCGACCTCAAGATCGACGAGCCACTGGTAGCCACATCATCGAGCACTACAACCTCCTGTCCTTTTTCCAAATCCGGGCCTTCTATTAACCTTGTTCGACCATGCTGTTTTGCTTGTTTTCTAATAAGGAGGCCCTTTAAATCCACCCCCTGCTGCCCAGCAACAACAATTACAGATGAAACAATAGGATCTGCTCCCATAGTAAGGCCACCCACAGCCTTTACATCCCAAGGGCTAATCATCTCCCAAATAAGATTCCCAATAAGATATGCCCCACGTGAATACAAACTCACCTGCCGAGCATCTATATATAAGTCGCTCTCCCGTCCTGAAGTTAACCTAAACTTGCCCCAATGCACCGCGGTTTTAAGTATAGAGAGGAGTTCTTGTCTCATAGTTATTGACGGTGATAATATTTCTCAATCTCCTCTTTTTTCACCCGATGGAGTTGATTTTCAGGCAAAATAGAAAGCACCTCCCAAGCAATATTTAAAGTCTGCTCTAAAGAGCGGTTCTCATACATCCCCTGGGCCAGAAACCGATTTTCAAAACCTGCACCAAATTCAAGAAACTTCTTATCCCGCTCGCTTAACTCCTCTTCTCCCACAATATCAGCAAGACTACGAATCCATTGCACCTCAGCATAACTGGCATATAACTGATTCGCCACATCTGGATGATCTTCCCTTGTCCTACCTTCTCCTATTGCATCTTTCATTAAACGAGAAAGACTTGGCGGAAGGTCTATAGGTGGATATATCCCCTTCTGGTGCAAACTCAGGGACAAAACAATCTGACCTTCTGTAATATACCCAGTCAAATCAGGAATCGGATGTGAGATATCCATATTAGGCATCGTTAAAAACGGGATCAAAGTAATCGACCCCTCTTTATCTTTTACCCTTCCACACCTCTCATAAAGCGAAGCCAAATCAGTGTACATATATCCCGGGTATCCCTTTCGTGAAGGCACCTCATCCATTGCTGCAGAAAGTTCTCGCAAGGCCTCGCAGTAATTAGTCATATCCCCAATAATAACCAGCACATGCATATCTCTCTCAAAGGCAAGATACTCCGCTAAGGTAAGGGCACAGCGAGGAGTAATTATCCTTTCCTCAGGAGGATCGTCGGCCAAATTTAAGAACATCGCTACCTTATCCATATTTGCCGTATTCTCTAAGACCTCACGAAAGAACAAGGCCTCATCAAACCTTATCCCCATTGCTGCAAAAACTATTGCAAACTTCTCTGATTTACCTGATACAGTTGCTTGACGTATTATCTGGGCAACTATCTCATTATGAGGCAGGCCTGAACCAGAGAATATCGGCAATTTTTGCCCCCGAACCAATGTATTCATCCCATCTATTGCGCTTATACCCGTCTGGATAATGTCTCTTGGATAATCTCGGGACATTGGGTTAATTGCCAACCCATTTATATCAACCTCTTTATCTGCAACCGGAACAGGATATCCATCTATGGGCCGCCCCAACCCATCGAAAATACGGCCTAACATCCCTTCTGAAACACCCAACATAAACGGCCGAGACAAAAACCTTACCCGCGCACTATCAGGCGATAGTCCGCTACTGCCCTGAAAGACCTGCACCACAATCGCATCTTCCCCCACTTTTAAGACCCTACCCAACCGCTTTTCCCCTCCTGATAATTCGAACTCCACCATTTCTCCATAGAATACACCTGGCATAGGAGAAAGCACAGCAATAGCACCCCGCAACTCCCTAAACGAATTAGTTTCTTTTATCCCCTCAAATACCAGTTCCATATTTCGCCTCTAATTCTTGAAACGCCTTAGACATTTCTTCCTTGAACTCCTCAAACCGATCCAATTGATCATTAGGGATCTCCTCTTTCAACCTCATAATCTCTGAGAAAATCCCCATTTCCACAATAGTCAACACATGGATACCCAACGACAACATCTCATTAGCCCTTCGATAAAATTCCAATATAATCTCTATTATACGCACTCCCTTCTCTGGCGAGCAAAAACTATCTACTGAACTGTAAGCATTCTGTTGCAGGAAACCAAACCGCACAAGCCTTGAAGTCTCTATTATCAGGCGCTGAGCATCAGGCAAGGCATCCACCCCTATCAACTGTGCTACTTTCTCTAATCTATCAGCCTCCTGAAGTAGAGTCATAATCTCCTGACGCAACTCACTCCAAACCGCATTTTTAACATTCTCATCCCACCACTTAGTAAGGTCATTGACATACCCGCTATAACTCTCCATCCAATTTATAGAAGGAAAATGCCTTTGTCCAGCCAATCGCTTATCTAAGGCCCAAAACGTGCGGACAAACCGTTTTGTATGCATAGTAACAGGCTCAGAAAAATCCCCTCCCGGAGGAGAAACTGCGCCTATTACAGTAATGGAACCTTTTGAACCATTAAGAACCTCTGCATACCCAGCCCTTTCATAAAACTCACCCAACCTCGCCGCAAGATAGGCCGGATAACCCTCCTCAGCCGGCATCATTTCAAGTCGTCCTGCAATCTCCCTTAATGCCTCTGCCCATCGGCTGGTAGAATCGGCCATAAGGGCAACATTATATCCCTGATCGCGATAATACTCGGCCAAAGTAATCCCGGTATAAACACTGGCCTCCCTGGCTGCCACAGGCATATTAGAGGTGTTGGCAATAATAATCGTGCGTTCAATTAACGGTTTACCTGTGCGAGGATCTTGTAGTTTCGGGAATTCATCAAGTACTTGAGTAATCTCATTCCCTCTTTCGCCACAACCTATAT
This sequence comes from Candidatus Omnitrophota bacterium, assembly GCA_027065215.1. GTDB lineage: Bacteria > Omnitrophota > Gorgyraeia > S143-82 > S143-82 > S143-82. The sequence goes on from JAMOOT010000383.1 coordinate 2,889, forward strand.
ATATCACTACCTCTGCAGATGCCCACTTAGCCAATTGGTGCTGGGTTATAGTCTTTCCAGTCCCAAATCCGCCTGGAATTGCCGACACTCCACCCAACGCCACCGGAAACAGAAAATCTATCACCCTCTGGCCAGTGATAAGCGGGATTTCAGGCCTAAGCCTTTGTCTCACTGGCCGCTTCTTCCTGACCGGCCAGCGCTGATACATCTTTAATTCCACCTCACGGCCATCCGTAGTTTTAACTCGGGCAACCACATCCTCAATTCGGTATTTGCCCTCACCAGCAATCCAAGTTATTTCCCCCTCAATCCCCAACGGTACTAATATCCGATGCGTAATAAGAGAGGTCTCCTCAACCTCACCTAACACCATCCCTGCCTCTACATGATCACCCAAAGAGAGAATCGGTTTGAAATCCCAGTGCCTATCCCTATCCAAGGGACTGGTCTGCACACCATTTTCAACAAATATGCCGCACTTAGCCCGAATTCTATCCAATGGCCTTTGTATTCCATCAAAGATGTTCCCAATCAATCCAGGGCCCAATTCTACCGAGAGAGGATATCCTTTATCGTAAACTTCTTGCCCCGGAGACAGGCCAGTTGTATCTTCATAGACCTGAATAATACTCTTATCCCCAGAAATTGCAACGATCTCGCCTACCAATCCCCTCTCTCCCACAGAGACCTGGTTCCCTACTGGAGAAGAAACCATCCCAGTAGCCACAACCACCGGGCCACTCACTGACCAAACGCGTCCGGGCATAATTAACCCCTTTTATCTATTCGACAAGATACTTCTTTAATCTTCCCCGCGCGCAACAACTCGGCTGTTTCCCCCACCAATGTATCACCCTTAACCTCTATCCGCTTATCTTCATCAGTAATTGCAGTAATATGAACCACCCCCACATCTGGTAAGAAACAATTGTACCTCTCTGGATTGTGATAGACAACCAAAGTTTTACTAAACAGATGAAAAGCAAAACTATTCCCTGCAAGCGTACCTCTGCCCGGTATCTTCTTCGTCTCCGATGTAAACAACCATTCTGGCAACCGAGGGGAAAACTTAAAGCACAACCGATTTGCGCTATCGAGGAAAAAGAGATCCCTACCTACACATAAAATAAGCCATATATGGAGCCATTCAACCGTTGATCCAGTAAGACGGGCAACAAACCCTCTTCCCCACTGAGATTCATCAGGAAAAGCAGAACTCACTATAAAGGAAGAATTCTCCAGAATACTCCTCCCATAGACACTTGGTTTCTGAAAACAAACTGCGGTCTTTAATAGATCAGTAAAAATCACCCTATCCAGATTCTTCTTCACCAACTCCAAGAGGTACTTATATTCCATATGAAGCCAAATAGATTCATTTTCAAGCCAACCCGGAGTAAATACCGCTGAACGGCCAATCTCCAAACTCTCATTTCTAAGCGAAGCACACACCTTATACATCTCCAATTCCTGATCAAACAAAGGACTCCTTTTTACTGCATCATAAAGGGCCTTAACCTGATTATTATCCTCCAATACCCTGAGATAATGCACTTGCCCCTCCAAAAACAGAGGCAAGATATGCTGACTAAATCGTTTGACTCTTACTATTGGTGCCCCACTAAGGTGAACCTTACCCTCTACAACCTCATAATCCTCAGCGACGTAATAAAAATATGTGCGTATAAGTTTGGACTTCGGGTCCTTTGCCCGTTCAACTGCCCGAGAAAATACCTCAATAACCTGCTTCAAATAGGCAACCAGTTTCTCAACCCGTATCTCTTTTTCTCTCCCCGAAAGACCAAAAAACACCCTCTTTCTATATTCTGAACGCAAAGACTCCTCTACCTCCCAATACTCCATTGTATCCTCTACTGGGAGAAGTTCCTCCATCTGGCGAGATATAAGGTCAGAGACCTCCTCCGGGAAAACTAAACAAGGAACCTTATCCTTATGGCGCTCCAAAACTGATTCAATAAATCGAGCCAAACGCAAAACCTCTATAGTCTCTGCCGAAGAGGAGCCAATAAGTCCGGGAAGCCCGTTCAACGAATCATACCAATTAGGCTTATCAGCCTCCATTTCTATCCCGACCCCGAACGGATCAAGATTCATCACCTTTGTAGCAAGGAGAGTGGTCAACTTGCCTATAAGGGTGGTATTATATATTTGGCCCTTGCCAAATAAAGTACGGACCTTATTTTTGTATTCCTTTCGAGAATTGATTAACTCGGTTTTCTCCTTTGAT
>JAMOOT010000384.1 GCA_027065215.1 Candidatus Omnitrophota bacterium
CGTAGGAGAGATAAAGAAAAGGATAGACAGGAAAGATCTTGTAGAGGCGGGAGAGTTGCTGGAAAAGGGGATAAAGGACAACGGGATAAATATTGCCCCGTTAGAGTTGTGGAAGTTGTTGTTGCGGTTAAACAGGCACATTAAAAAGAGTGTAATAAAACGTAAGCATGTACATCTGGTAGACGTGATAAATGTAATGGCGATGTTTTTAAACAAGAGATTTAATGAAATGACACAGGATCAAAAAATGAGAGATGCAATAAGAGGATTGTATGACACGTTTTCAACACTACCCGACGAAAATAAGAAAAGTCTAATTATTGGAGCGATATTACACGATATCGGATCCATAAACGGGGTCCGGGATATGGATCACTACGATGTGGGAGAAATGTTGGTAAAAGCCTTTATCTCTGACATGGGATACAGTGAATCCCTGCAGAAAAATATTTCTCTCATAGTGAAAAATCACGGCGTATATGATAGTTTAGGATCCTTATCAACATTAAACGACGTTAATAGATTAAATGAGCATCAAAAAAAAGCAGTTTTACTTGTTCATTTCTTTGATGCTTTTAGAATAAAAGAGAAAAACCGGCTAACAGTACAGGCGTTGGATCTTTTTGAGGAATTGAGTTCTGGCAATGTAGACACCCTTAGAAGCAATGAGGCATTTGTGGTATATAGATTTGGAACATCATTCCAGAGAATCGTTTCTATTGATGATAGAAGCCAAATTCTAAATCGTGGAAAAACACTTTTAAATCTTATTAGCAACAAAGGTGTTACTATAGATAACGAATTTTTTAGACGCTGGGCTAAAGTAAAGATCAATTGTCGATCCATTTTCCCTAATCTTACCGATCTATATGGAAATTCCGAGAAAAAGGTCCGTTTATTATTGAAAGAATTAGGATTAGAATTAACCCCTGATATCCATAGTGCTATGGTATCAGGATCTCTTTTCTCTTCATTGGTTAACCTATCCACGCGAGAAAAAATCGTAAAAGGCCTTTTTTCAACATTAGATTTAGAAAAAATCGCTTCCCTTTTAGCAAAACTGGATTCTTTTGTTCGAGAAGAAGAAAAACGTGGGATTGAAGATATAACAATTGACACGGATATGGATTTAATGAGTATGTGGTCCAAAGACTGGGACCTTCTATATAAGATAACTACTGCTCTCTTTTCACTCCTCGAGAATAACCAAAGGATTCCTATAACGGTCTTCCGTAACAAAAAATATAAAAAAGCAAAGATAGTTATTAAAGTATACGATCTAATGAATAATTTCTCTCTTGACAAGAATACTCAGGACAAATTGAAAAATTTTTTGACTAAAGGCGAGGTAAATCCAGAAGAAATAGCCTTGTTTTTGGGTAATCTTAGTGAAGTGAAAAGGGTGCTGCCAGTGGTCTTAAAAGAAATAGGAGCAGAAGAAGGTATTGTCTGGGATTTGGTTAGATATTTGATTAGTTACAAAGAGGAAATCTTTGACAGATATGGAGCCGATGTAGATGAGATGAAGGGCAAAATTCAAGAACAGAGGTTGCAAGACTTGTTGAGGGAATGCGGATTGCAGGAAGGATTGGTAGAGGCGATGACTAATCAGGATGTAGAGACTAAAAGAGAGTGGTTCAATAATCTCGTGAACATATTAGGATTGAAAGGCGAAAACATAAGCATAAGCATGAAACAATATGATAATGCGTGGAAGTTTCTAATGGATTGGGCAAAGGACTTAAGTCGAATAGGCGTAGATTTTAGTAGTAGACTGGATGAAAACGGTGAGTTAAAGAAGCAAATCGAAGGTATATATAAGGCGGTGTTGATAGGTCTGATTGGGGAGAAGGTAAAAATCAAAGACTGGGTAGAGAGAACTAATATCAACCAAAATAGGCGATTATCAGAAAAACCACAGCGAGGTGGTATAGAACTTGTTTTTCAAAGATAACACCATAACATCTTTAAAATGATTGAAGATACAAAAGAATAACCACAAGGAATTTCCCAAACCATAAACAACCTCAAAAATCCTTAAAAAATACAATTCGTTAAAATCATGGTTATCGTATACTTATTCTTCTTTCTAACCCAAACCAGTTGACAGACCGATTAGAACCCTAATAATATGAGTATGGAGCCAAAAAGGGAGAAAACACAATCCAAGGGCGGGAGACTGTACATTGTCTCTACTCCCATTGGCAATCTGGCCGATATTACTCTTCGGGCTATTGACACATTGAAGCAGGTTGACATTATAGCCTCTGAAGACACCCGCAGGGCAAAGATCCTTCTTAACCAATTTAAGATAAAAAAACCGACCCTCTCCTATCACGAGCACAACGAAGAGGAAGCAAGCAAAAAGATCATCGCTCTATTAGAACAAGGCAAAGATGTGGCCCTTATATCTGATGCCGGCACTCCTTTAATCGATGACCCCGGATATACACTGGTAAAAAACGCTGTAGAGAAAAATATAGAAATTATACCCGTGCCCGGACCTTCTGCCCTGCTCTCCGCACTGGTAGCCAGTGGTCTCCCTTGCGACAGAATCCTTTACACTGGATTTCTCCCCCGTAAGAAAGGGAGAAAATCAAGACTGTGGGAACTACGCGAGATGGCTCAAGCAAGTGGTAACCTCACCCTCGTCTTCTATGAGGCCCCTCATCGGATCGCTAAACTCATCAATGAATTGATATACTTCTTTGGCCCCCAACTACCCGCTGTCCTTGCCCGAGAAATCACCAAAGCCCATCAACAATTTCTAAGAGGAAACCTCCAAGAATTAAAAGAAACATTAACAACTCATCCGGAACAGGTCCGTGGCGAAATGGTCTTAGTCTTATTTGTGTCCAGAAAGGCAACACTTCCCGATCTAAAACGGCCTAAGTAACCTCTTACGGAAGAAATCCTTTATTAGCCTTTTCTCAGGTGTATTCTTGAATTGCTACAAATTCCAATGTGTCCTCTCCGTATCCTTATCTATCTGCCCTCCTAAATAAGTCCTCTGTTTTTGAACAAACCTCCCACTCAAATACCTAACCTACTCAATCCGCCTTATCTCCATCTCCCTAACTGCCCTTCCCTCACTGTCCACATTTATCCCCATCAAATATATCTCCCTGCCCACCCCCTCATACTTCTCCCAATACCTCCTCTCCTCTATCTGCTTTATTGCTGGCTCTTGGGCATCTGTCTTTATCTCCACCACATATACCTTATCTTTTGCCAACACCACTATATCTGCCCTCCCCCTCCTGCTTACATCCTCTCCCCGCACCTCATAGCCCGTTGACATAAAAAACGAAAACAGGACACTGGCATAATACCCTTCATACTGACTAATCGGATTATTTGTGTGGTAATGATACGGAATTGACTCAAACAATCTCTTTATCCACCCCTTTATCCCTTCTACATCTCCATTTCCCAACGCCACATACAACTCATCCTCTAATTCTCCCCTTCTATCCTTCTCTACCACCTTCCAATAATCCAATATCGCATCACTCAAACTCATCCGCACCTCTTTATTCGGCACCTTTAACCTATATAACATCCCCCCTCTCGGGCTCCTTATTACCTCATCTATCGTCAGATATCCCGCCTGATATAAAATCACCTCTGGGCTTATATTCTCTACGTCAAACCTGTCCATCATCTCTTTCCCTACTACCAGATTACCCAACTCCGGTATGTAGAAATTCCCGCTCTCTATCAACTTTATCAGAAAATTTGGCGTCCCTGAATTAAACCAGTAATTATCAAACACGCACCCACTATCCACAAACCTCAACACATCAAACGGATTATACAATCTACCCCCTAAAAAATTGTACCCGTTATACCATTCCTTTACCTCTTCTAACTCCACGTTATGCCTCTTTATCTCCTCCCCTAAATATCTCTCCAACTCCTCCTGTGTTATCCCTACTATATTGCCATATCGCGGATCTAACGATATATCCTTCAGATTATTCAATCCTGAGAATATCCCTGCCTTGCTGAATCGCGTCACCCCTGTTAGCAATATAAACTTCAAATACTCATCACCATTCTTTATCTCAGAATAAAATCGCCTCAAATATTCCCTTATCTCTGTCGCCACATCTTTCTTATCCAAATTATCCAATATTGGCTTGTCATATTCATCTATCAATACCACTACCCTAACGCCGTATCTCTCACTCGTTTCTCTTATCAACTGACGAAACCGTATTACCACATCTTCACTCTCTAATCCAACCCCCAATCTTCGTGCATTGCTATTCACCTGATCTTTTAAATCACTTATTACATCTTCTATCGATCCAGCCCCACCTAACGAAATACTTATCACCGGATATCTCTTTTCCCAATCCCACCTATTATGTATCCACAACCCCTCAAATAATTCCTTCTCCCCCTCAAACAAATACCTTATCGTGGACAACAGCAAACTCTTCCCAAACCTGCGCGGGCGAGAGAGAAAAAATACCTTCCCCGAACGAACTAATTTGTACACCTCAGGTGTCTTGTCTATGTACAAATAATTCAAATCAGAGGTCCTTAAATCCTTAAAATCTTGCACTCCTATCGGCATCAACTTATCCATATAGTCCTCCTACACCCTCCTTATCTCCATCTCTTTCACTGCCCTTCCCTCACTGTCCACATTTATCCCCACCAAATATATCTCCTTGCCCGCCCCCTTATACTTCTCCCAATACCTCCTCTCCTTTATCTGCTTTATTGCTGGCTCTTGGGCATCTGTCTTTATCTCCACCACATACACCTTATCTCTCGCCAATATCACTATATCTGCCCTGCCCCTCCTGCTTACATCCTCTCCCCGCACCTCATAGCCCGTGGACATAAAAAACGAAAACAGGACACTGGCATAATACCCTTCATACTGACTTATTGGATTATTCGTGTGATAATGATATGGTATCGCCTCAAATAATCTCTTCACCCAATTCTTTATTCCTTCTACATCCCCATTTCCCAATGCCACATACAACCCATCCTCTAATTCTCCCCTTCTATCCTTCTCTACCACCTTCCAATAATCCAATATCGCATCACTCAAACTCATCCGCACCTCTTTATTCGGCACCTTTAATTTATACAACA
>JAMOOT010000385.1 GCA_027065215.1 Candidatus Omnitrophota bacterium
CTTATTTTGGGCAAAAAGACATTCAACAAGCCAGGATTATCCAGCAGATGGTGAAAGATTTGAATTTTCCTATCAAGATAAAGGTAATGCCTATAATACGAGAAGAGGATGGAGTGGCAAAAAGCTCCCGCAATGTCTATCTCAGCCAATCTCAGAGGGAGTCAGCGTGCATCCTATATAAGGCCCTGTGTTATGGTAAAGAAAAGATCAAAGACAACGTTCGTCCCACAAATGTGATAAAAAAGATGAAAGAGATGATAACAAAAGAAGGTGGAAAGATAGACTACGTAGAATTAGTGGACTGGGCAAATCTTAGACCAGTGAATAAGGTAGAAAAGGGTAAAAAGTATATATTGGCGGTGGCAGCATGGTTCGGTAAGGCAAGGTTGATAGATAACGAGGTGATTACGCTATGAAAAGGAAAAAAGTTGGTATTATTGGTTGTGGAGCGATTGGAAGAGTGATAGGAGAGTACTTGGCAGAAGGGAAAATTTCTCATCTAAAGTTGGATTGTGCCTACGATATAGATCCAAAACGGTTAGATTCTTTAACAGATAAGTATCAGATAAAGAAAGCAAAAAATGTTGACGAGGTAGTTAAAAGAGTTGACCTGGTAGTGGAATCTGCTAATGTAAGTGTGGTAAGAGAACTACTTGTAAAGTGTGTTGAGCACAGAAAAGATGTCTTAGTGATCAGTATAGGAGGGCTTTTAGATTGCCAAGACCTTTTCCCAAAGGCAGAAAAGGCAGGGATAAAGATATTGGCTCCGAGTGGGGCAATCTCAGGAATAGACGCTGTAAAGGCCGCTAATGTGGGGAAGATAAAACGAATTACCTTAACCACATACAAACCTCCTAAGGGACTGGAGGGGGTCAATTACATTGCTCAAAGGGGAATAGATCTCACTAACATCCACGAAGACACTGAAGTCTTCTATGGAACTGTTAGGGAGGCAGTGAAAAATTTCCCTAAGAACATCAATGTCGCTGCGACTGTTAGTCTTGCTGCAGGGATGCCCAAGGATATGTTTGTCCGTATCGTTGCTTCACCATCCCTAAAAAACAATATCCATGAATTAAAGGTAGAAGGGAAACATGGGACAATTATCACTCGAACCGAAAACGTTCCATCTCCTAAGAATCCTAAAACCAGCTTTATGGCAGTCCTTTCAGCACTTAGAAAACTGCAGGATTATGACCGCTCAGGCCTTTTGATCGGTACATGAATCGAGAAGATGTATTAAATCTCCTTACTTTGCCCGCCGAGGACCTAAAATCCAAGGCCTCTTACCTATGCAAGGCATATTATTCTAGCCAAGTCTATCTGCGCCATATTATCGAGGTCTCCAATATATGCCAAAAGAATTGCTTTTACTGCGGATTAAGAAGGGATAATTTAAGTGTAAAAAGGTATCGAATCCCAATTAGTGAAGTCCTTTCTCTGGTAGAACAAAGTTATCAGATGGGATGTAGATCCATAGTCATCCAGTCTGGGGAGCGAACAGATAAGGCATTCATAGACTATATTGCCAAACTAATAGAAGAGATAAAGAAAAGGTTTCCCGATGAAAACATAGTTCTTTCTTGTGGAGAACAGAAAAAAAAGACCTACAAACTGTGGAGAGAATTGGGAGCAGATAGGTATCTCTTAAGGATAGAGATATCCAACTCCAAACTCTACGAAAAATTTCATCCCAAAGATAAACTGCATGACTACTACAAGAGACAAGAGTGCCTCCTTATCCTTAGAGACTTAGGGTATCAAGTTGGAACAGGAACCTTAATTGGACTTCCTGAGACAACGATTGAAGACTTGGCTGAAGACATCTTATTTTTCATCAATCTCGATATAGATATGCTTGGATTTGGGCCGTATGTTCCTCAGGCAAACACCCCACTTTACAATAATCTATCCAACTACGATCCTACTAAGGCATTGGATTGGACCCTGCGGGCTATTGCAGTCTGCCGTATCCTTATGCCTACTATAAACATAGCCAGCACTACTGCACTTGATGCGCTGAGACATGGAGCAAGATTGGAGGGATTTGAATGGGGAGCAAATGTCCTTATGCCCACACTAACCCCTCAACCATTTCGAAAGGATTATCAAATTTATTCTAAAAAAGGAGAACTAAGAAGCGACTACTGTATAAGGGCATTACAAGATAGAATTGTCCTATGCGATCCCGGTGATCCCCTTCATTATCTTTTGCGGCAGAACCAATAGATTATATGTTAAAATATTAAAATATGATATCGAGGATAAAAGGGACTATCGTTGGAATAGACAAAGACAGATGTCAAATAGAAGTTGATTTGGCAAATGGGTTAGTCTATCAGGTTTATGTCTCGCCAGATCTACTCTCAAGAGTTTCCTTAGAAGATGAGATTTCGTTATTTACCTATCTATATATGCAAAATGAACCCTCCAAGACAATTCTAATCCTTATAGGATTTTCATCGCCCATAGAACGAGAATTTTTTGAATTATTTACGACCGTTTCAGGTATAGGCCCTAAGGCAGCACTGCGTGCTTTTTCCAAACCGGTATCAGAGATTGCCACAGCAATAGCTGATGGAGATGAAAAGTATTTATGCTCTCTACCGGGTATTGGTAGGCAACGAGCACGTCAGATAATAGCAAAACTTCAGGACAAAATTGCAAAATTCGCCTTGTTAAAACCAACTCAAGCAAAACAAAAAGAAAGAGAGACAAAAGAAGAGGACATCTTTCAGGAGGCGTATGAAATCCTAATCCAGTTGCAATACCGTAAATCAGAAGCAAGACAGATGATAGAAAAGATAAAATCATTAGATCGAAGTTTTGAGTCAGTAGAAGAGGTATTGGAAGAGATATATCGGAGGAGGTAATGGAGATAACGGGAAAGGTATTAGTTACTGGAGGTGACGGATTTATAGGATCTCATCTGGTTGAATATTTATTGCAGTGTGGGTATCAGGTTAGAGCCCTTACCTACTACAATTCATTTAACTATTGGGGACATCTGGAAGAGTTTTATAAGGATTATTCCGGCCAGTTGGAGGTGGTTTCAGGAGATATTCGCGATCCCGGAATATGTGAAAAGATATGTGAAGAGATAGAAATCGTCTTTCACTTAGCAGCATTGATCCCTATTCCTTATTCCTATATTGCTCCTCACAGCTATGTTCAAACCAACGTTGAAGGCACACTCAATATGTTAACCTCTGCTCTTAAAAATAAAGTTAGAAGATTTGTGCATACTTCAACCAGTGAAGTGTATGGAACAGCCAAATACACGCCAATAGACGAAAATCATCCTTTGAACCCTCAGTCTCCTTATGCCGCCACAAAACTTGGTGCAGATAAGCTGGCAATTTCCTTTTATCTTTCCTTTGGCCTTGAAGTGGTAGTGGTTCGACCCTTTAACACCTATGGTCCACGCCAGTCAGCGCGTGCAGTTATCCCCACAGTAATTCTCCAAGCACTTAAAAGTAATGAAATCTACTTGGGAAATGTCGACACCTCCAGGGATTTCAATTATGTCTCAGACACAGTAGAAGGAATTGTGCTTGCTGGGCTCCAAGATACATTCATTGGTCAAGAGATAAATATTGGTTCAGGCAAGGCCTATAAAATAATAGAAATAGTAGATATGATTAGCGAGATATTAGGAAAAGAATTAAAAGTGAGAACTGATCCTGATAGGATCAGACCAGAGAAAAGCGAAGTAAAGATCTTGCTTTGTTCATCTGAAAAGATAAGGAAAATATGCAATTGGCAACCAAAGGTTTCGATCCAAGAAGGTTTGAAGAAGACAGTGGAGTGGTTTAAAAGACATCAACGGGCCTATAAATCTGATATATACAATGTGTGAGGTGAGAGATGTTTCTTAAGGTGCCTAACTTAGGGGATGACTTTGCTGAAGCAAAGGTAATAGAGTGGTTCGTAAGAGAGGGAGAAGTAGTGGAAAAGGATCAAGATGTGGTTGAACTCTTGACTGATAAAGCAACCTTTGTAGTTCCTGCACCCTTTAAAATGCGTGTGATTAAAATACTAAAATCCAAAGATGAATTCTTAGGAGAAGATATGATACTGGCAGAGATAGAGGAGGTGAAAGAGTGACTGCCCTCTATCCGGGGAGTTTTGACCCTATTACTTACGGCCACATAGACCTTGTGCGTAGGGCTACTAAGATTTTCGATAAAGTAGTAGTAGCAATAGCCGTAAACATAGGCAAGGAGCCATTATTCACGGTTGCAGAACGGGTCCAGTTAGTAAAGGAGGCCTTTAAGGACTTGCATGATAAAGTGGAAGTTGTTTGGTTTGAGGGCTTGGTGGTTGAGTTTGCGAAAAGACACGGCATAAGGATACTCCTACGTGGTTTGAGAATGGTTTCAGATTTTGATTATGAATTTCAAATGGCCATAACCAATCGTATGTTTGCCCCTGAGATAGAGACACTGTTTTTGATGCCTTCCGAGGATTACTTCTACATTTCCTCACGCTTAATAAAAGAGATCGTTGCATTAGGGGGTTCTGTGAATCGTTTTGTCCCAGATTTTGTGGAAAAGGCGATGAAAGAGAAACTCCTTACCCAAAAGCAGGATAGGTAAGTATGTATCGGAAAAGTATACAGGTTATAATTTGTCTTATGTTCTTTATGTTTTTATCGTTTTCTCTTCTTGCTTGGCATGAAGAATTTGCAATTCGAAACACAGAGAGGGGAGTACAAGTATGCACAAACCCTAACTATCTACAACCTGAATTCGAATCAGTTCTCTTTTCTTTCTATCAGATAGGGCAAAAAGATATATGGGTGAATCTTAATTATAAGTTAGATGAAGAAAAAATCCTACCTAAAAAATTAAGAGGAACCCCTATTGGCAACATATTGTTGGAGACAGACCTCCAACTAAAACAGGATGCCAAAAAGATATTAGAGGAAATATTCTCTGGCCAATTCTACTACCCCAATAGTGGAGTAAGGATATGGATTGAGCCAGAAAAAATTACTGTTTCCAATTTTGCTAATCAGTGGAGGGTGGTAAAACAGGCAAAATTGAAAGTAAA
>JAMOOT010000386.1 GCA_027065215.1 Candidatus Omnitrophota bacterium
CATACCTTTCTAACCTTTTAAATAATCTTCGCGCCAACTCCAAATCGACTATCTTTGAAATAACAATAACCCCTGCCCGTCTAAGCGATTCTTCGCCTTCTCTCAAATAATCTTGCCTCTCTCTTACTAAGACGATATCCAAATCCCGTGCTAAGCGACGGTACTGAAAGCCATCATCCAACAAAACAAGGTCTATATTCGGGTATTTGCTCCGGGCCAAGCGAATCACATCTTCCCGTTTTGGTCCAATAAAGGCCTTTATGCCAGGCACTGATTTCTTCAACATAGACATCTCATCACAGTCCCAATCCGAGGACAAAATCTCTCGGGGGATAGGACCTCTGCATTTATACCCTCGAGCAACAACAAGGACGTTTCTCCCCCTTGCCAATAATCTTCGGGCAATTGCTTTAACTAATTCTGTCTTCCCTGTACCACCCCAAGATATATTCCCCACGCTTATAATCGGGATATCTATTCGCACCGTGCGAAACACACCCCTGTCATAAAGAAAATTCCTCACCTTAGTAAAAAAAAGATAGGATTGGTTTATTGCCCTACCAATCTTGTTGACATCCCTCTCCATCTGTATCTTCCCCGTATTTTTGGGATTTCTAATCATTCTACGCACCGGTTTTTTTATGCTATGTTAATTGTAACTCGTGCAAGATAACCCGTAAACATTCATTCTATGACCATAGTATAAAAAACATCGCTCCCAAATTGGGAGCGATGCCGCTTTATCTGGTGGACCCTTTCTGTTATCTATAGGACCGAAAACCTCGGGATCGAAAACCCGTGCGAGACCGTCCTCCTGTGTTAGGTCTTGCCTCATTGACCACGATGTTTCGGCCATCTACTTCCTGCTGGTTTAATCTTTCAATAGCTGTTTGCGCCTCTTCATCTGTAGCCATCTCCACAAAACCAAACCCCTTGGACCGTCCTGTATTACGGTCCAGAATTACCTGTGCGCTGCTGACTGTACCGACCTCGGAAAAAATCTCCAAAAGCCTCTCGTCATTCACCGCATAAGGCAGATTACCAACGTATAGTCTCTTTCCCATTTCCACAAACCTCTCCTTTCAAAAACAAACCCAACACAATTACTCTACCTTTAGGATCTTTACCTCGAAGGTAAGATCTTGCCCTGCAAGAGGATGGTTCAGATCAATTACTGCAACCTTCTTCTCCTTATCTATCGACCTTACCCTACAAGGAAAGACCTTTCCATCCGGGGCCTGCATCTGCAGGGTATCCCCTACTTTGGCATCTGGGGGAAGTTTATCCAAGGGAATAGTAAGCATTAAGTCCTTCTGGACATCACCATAGGCCTCTTTCGCAGGAACTACTATTTCCTTGCTTTCCCCTTCTTTCATGCCAATCATTCGTTTTTCCAAACCAGGGATAATCTCCTTGCCATTTAAATGAACAGCAAGGGGTTGTTTTCCGACATTAGAGTCGACTACCTTCCCTGATTCGTCCTTCACGGTGTACTCTATTGACACCGTACTGCCCTCTTTCACCTCGGCTACGGAAGATTTTTCATCTCCAGCAAATAGCCGCGGCATAAAGAACAGTGTTGCTGCTATCAGCAGCGCCAAGACCTGCACTTGCATTCGTGCCTCCTCCTTCTTTAAGCGGTCCACCAGACAAAATAAAAAGCCATCGAGCATTTAGCCCGGTGGCTTGGACACACATAAACTAAACACTATCCTCTTCTTGAGTATATCAAAAGATCCTACCCAGCACAATCTATTTTTCGCTTTTTTTAATCAGCCCACCGAAAGGTTGTATCTCTCAATATTGGCTTGGGCTACCTTTCGCACTTCCTCTAACGCCTCTGGAGACTTTAGAAGATGCCTATACCTTCCCTGTAGTTTCAAGTAATCTTCTACTGGTTTAGGTTTTATCTTTCTTACACCGATGAGCGTACCATTCTCATACTCCACCAATGGATATAATCCTGTCTCTACTGCCAATTTAGCAACTTCCAAGGTAAGACTCGAATCGAATCTCCATCCTAACGGACAGGGCACATGTATTTGAATAAATTTCGGTCCCTTATAAGAAAGGGCCTTCTTCACCTTTTTTTCTATATCCGCAGGCCAAGCAACCGAAGCAGTTGCAGCATAAGAGATATTATGGGCAACCGCTATCTCCAATAACGGCTTCTTAGGGCGTGGATTGCCATAAGACCTCTTACCTACAGGAGATGTTGTGGTATTACAATCCAATGGTGTTAAGCCACTTCTCTGTATTCCGGTATTCATATAGGCTTCATTATCGTAACAAACATACAAGACATCATGTCCACGCTCCAACATCCCAGAAAGAGACCCCATGCCAATATCTGCTGTGCCACCGTCTCCTCCTTGGGCAATGACATTGATATTATCCAATTTCCCCAGATAACGCAAAGCACCCTCTATACCAGAGGCTACTGCCGCTGCATTTTCAAACAATGAATGGATCCAGGCCACTCTCCATGCAGTCTGGGGTGCTTTTGTTGTAAATACTTCTAAGCAACCTGTTGCATTGGATATTATGGTATTCTTCCCGGCAGCATTTACCACAATTCTCGACGCTATTGCCTGTCCACAACCCGCACATGCTGTATGTCCACTCGCCATCAGGTGATTTTTAGGATCTGCAACTACACCTGCCATAATCACGCCTCCAAGAGTTCAGTGTTAAGACCAATAAATCTTGTATCCGTCTCATCTTTTTCCATCTCTCCGAATATCTGCCTTATTTGGGCAGAAGATATATCCCTTCCACCCAAACCTACTGTAAAGCTGTTCACTACCGCATTTGATCCTCGTTTATAAAGGAGTGCTGCTATCTCAGCAAATAGAGGACTATCGGCTCCTAAAGAAACCGCCTTTTCTACTACCCCAACATATTTTGCCTCTTTCAAGGCTTCAAAGATAGCATCTTTGGGGAACGGCCGATAAGAAATAATCTTCAAGACACCGACCTTTTCGCCTTTCTCTCTCAATTCATCAACCACATCCTTTATCGAACCAACCACTGATCCCATCGCAATTAAGATTTTCTCTGCATCATCGGTACGATAGGTCTCAACCAACCCTCCAGTTGGTCTTCCAACCACATCTGAATAGGACTTGCTCGCCTCTTGGATCACACCAAGGGCTGTTTCCATAGTCTTGGCAATAGCATAGCGCGTCTCCATATATACATCTGGCGCACCTAACAACCCCATAGAAACCGGATTCTCTGGATCTAATTTCACCACTGGATCAAACTTTGGGAGAAATCGATCTACCATCTCCTGCTCTGGCATATCTACTACCTCAAATGCATGGGTAAGTACATATCCATCGATCCCTATCAACACTGGTAAAGAGACTCTCTTATCTTCGGCCACCTTGTAGGCAATCACATGCAAGTCTATTGCCTCCTGTATGTTTTCAGCATAGAGTTGAATCCACCCACTGTCTCTTACAGTCATAGAGTCTTGATGGTCGTTCCAGATATTTATTGGTGCAGACACAGACCTATTAGCACAAGTAAGGACCACCGGCAACCTCATACCTGCAATGTTAAACAACACCTCTGCCATTAACAATAATCCCTGGGAACTGGTTGCTGTGTAGGTGCGGACACCAGTAGCAGACGCCCCTAAGACTACCGATGCAGCGGAGTGCTCGCTCTCCACGTTTATGAATTCAGCCTCTAATTCGCCATCTGCTATTAACTTCGCCAACCCCTCCACAATATGGGTTTGGGGTGTAATTGGATAGGCTGAAATCACTCCTGGACGGCACTTACTGATTATCTCAGCAATTGCATGGGAACCTTCTACAAACTTTTTCATAGTTCCTCCCCTTCATCAATCATAACAATGTCCTTTTTAGGACAAACATAGGCACATAACCCACAACCTTTACAATAATCATAATCCACAGTATATGTGTTTGGACCATTTCCCGCAATACAACCTTCTGGACAGATAACAAAACACATATTACAAGCAATACATTCCTTTTGAAGAAATTTCGGTTTCTTATCACTCCGCCAGGAACCAGTCTTATTATCCATACTAGAACCAGGCTTCCCTACAAGGATCTCTATTGGGTACATCTTGCCCTCCTGATTACTTAATAATTCTCTTTTATGTAATCAAATCCCTTTTTGACAGCCTCTTTATTCTTCTCCGCAATCGCGCCTTTGGAGGAAAATCTTTCTTCGACCGCAGAGAGAAGGCTGTCCAAATCCACCTCACCTGTAGCTGCAGCAAATGCCCCTAAGATAACCGTGTTACCCAGTGGCCGACCAATGACCTCTTGGGCAATACGCGAGGCCGGTACAGCAAATATCTTCTGGGAAGATCTTGGCAAGTCGTATTGGGAAACATTCTCTTTGTCGTCATCAATTATCACAACGCCTTCGGTCTTCAATCCGGTAAAACAGTTGTAACCATATGTGAGTGTTTTATCCACTATTAGCACAAAGTCTGGCTCATACACTTGACACCTTAGACGTATCTGCTTATCGTCATAACGCAAGAAGGCATTCATCGGAGCACCCATCCTCGCTGCACCAAAATAAGGAAAGGCATAGGCATACCTACCAGAACGAAAGATAGCACTACCTAAGATACCCGCGGTGGTTATTGCGCCCTGTCCTGCTCGGGCATGAACACGAACTTCCCTCATAATCTCCTCCTAAAAATTAAGCCACCCACTTCAATAAATCATTCTCGCAAATCCAAAATTAGATTTTATTCTACTACCAAATCTAAGATATTACAACTACTCAAATTTATAGATTATTTATAGATTACTTGCAACAACCCTCTCCAAATAGGAAAGGATTTTCTCCACCCCTGCCAAACGGCCTACCCCTTGATCCCCACTTGCTAAATCCCCCTGTTCTGGCCCAATAATAGCCACCCCCATAGAGGTCAACCTGTGAATATGCTCTTGAATCACCGGAGCAAGGTACATCTGCGTATGCATCGCAGGGGCAATTATTGTTCTCTCCGGTTTAAAAGATAAAGCCAAGGATGTAAGGAGATT